>JAIOJQ010000013.1 GCA_019911865.1 Thermoanaerobaculia bacterium | reverse complement strand
CACGCCGGCGCCGTCGAGGCCTGCGCCGAACTGGCGCAGCAGGCGACGCGGGAGGAGGCGGAGAGGGCCGGACTGGCGGTGCGCCGCGTGTCGCTGCGCTGGCGCAACCCCGCCGATGTGCCCGATGCGTTCGAGCGCGCGGCGCTCGAGAGGCTGGAGATCGAGGCCAAGGCCGGCGCCCTCCCCGTCGAGGTGATCGAGGTGGCGCCAGCGACCGCGGGCAATCCCGCGGAGCTGCGCTACCTGCGGCCGATCGTCGTCGCACCGCTCTGTCTCGGCTGCCACGGCGCCCCGGCCGATCTCGCGCCGGGGGTGGCCGAGGCGCTGGCCCGCCGATTCCCCGCCGACACGGCCACGGGGTACGCGGCCGGTGAGCTGCGCGGCGCCGTCAGCGTACGGGTGCGGCTGCCGTAACGCTGCGTTGCCTTTCCGGAGGGGTACTCGCGCCTCTTCCGAGAGCGTGGTGGTTCCCGAGCCCACCTGCCGTACGTCGTTCTCCGGGAGCGCGCAGCGCGAGTCCCGCCGGGGGCGGTCGGGCGAAGGCGTGAGGCGTTGACGCGGAGATGTCGGCGGGCACAAACTGACGGCAACCATGCCAATGCCCCCCGCCGCTCGCGGCCAGCCCGGGCCCGCCGGGCGCGGATTGCTCTACCCGCGCTTCTTTCTCGCCGGAATCGCCCTGACGCTGAGCGCCGGAGCGGGGTGGGGCGCCTGGCTGTTGCTGCGCATCGCCCGCGAGCGCGACTTCGCGGAGGTTTCGATCTTCGAGATCAACGCTCACGGCCAGGCGCAGATCTACGGCTGGATGGGGCTGTTCATCGCCGGCTTCGCCCTGCAGATGTTCCCGGCCTTCTGGGGCGCTCGCCTGGTGGCGCCCCGCCTGGCGCGGGCGCTGCTGCCCGCCATGGTCGTCGCGGTCGTCCTGCGCGCCTTCACCGAGGCGAGGCCGGATGGACGCTTCGCCGACCTGGCGATCGCGGCAGGCGCACTGCAGTTCGCGCTGGTCCTGCTGCTCGTCGGCCTGTTCGCCGCCACGGCGCGCCGGCGCAGCGCTCCCGGGCGGGTGGCGGACCGCTTCCTGGCGGCCGGCCTCGCCTGGTTCGTGCTGGCCTCGGCGCTCGACCTGCGGCATCTGGCCCGCACCGTCCGGGCGCCCGATCGCGAGGCCCTGCTCGCCGAGATCGCCACCTGGCAGCTGCCACTGCGCGACCTGCAGATCCACGGCCTGGCGCTGTCGATGATTCTCGGCGTCTCGCTGCGCGTGCTGCCCGGCCTGTTCGGAACGCCGCTCGCCGACGAGCGCCGGGCGCGCCGCCTCTTCTGGCCGATCCAGCTCGCGGTGTTCGCTGCGGCGATGCTCTTTCCGCTTGCCATGGCGACGAGGCGACCCCTGCTGCTGGTCGGCTTCTGGATCGCCACGGTCGTTTTTGCCGTCGCGGCAGCGCTCGCCGCGGCGAACCTGCAGGTCTTCGCGCGGCCGCGCGTCGAGCTGCCGCGGGTATCGCCGCTCGCTTTCGTGCGCGCGGCGCACGTCTGGCTCGTCGTCTCGCTGGCGATGCTGGTGGCGGGTCCGTTCTGGTCGTGGCTGCTCGACCTGCCGTTCTCGCACGCCTGGCACGGCGCGACGCGGCACGCGATCACGGTCGGCTTCGTGAGCTTCATGATGATCGGCGTCGCTTCGCGGATCACGCCGCGCCCGCCGGGCAGCGGCGCGGCCGGCGCGGCACTGCCGCTAGCCCCGTTCGCCCTGCTCAATCTCGGCTGCGCGCTGCGCGTCAGCCAGCAGGTGCTGACCGACCTGATGCCCACAGCCTTCGTGCCGGCGGGCGTCTCCGGAGTGATCGAGGTGACCGGTCTGGCGTGGTGGGCGACCTGGATCGTGCCGCGCCTGGTCCGCGCCAACCGGCCGATCGCCTCGGCGCGCGCAGCGCTCGCGGAAGCGACGGAACCCATTCCCGACGGGCGCTGAGGCGCCCCGATTCCCCGGAGGGCAACGACATGTACGGTGCGATGCTGCTGCTGCACATCCTGGCTGCGACGATCTGGACCGGTGGCCACCTGGTCCTGGCGATCGCCATTCTGCCGCGCGTGCTGCGCGAGCGCTCGCCGGCCCGGCTGCTCGAATTCGAGTCGGCCTACGAGCGTGTCGGTATCCCGGCGCTCGTCGTCCAGGTCGCGACCGGCCTGTGGCTGGCCCACCGGATGGTGCCGGAGTTCTCGCGCTGGTTCGCCTTCGGCGATCCGGTCGCGACCCTCGTGGGTGTCAAGCTGCTGCTGCTCGCTGCCACCGTCGCCTTCGCCCTCGACGCGCGGCTGCGCCTGATTCCGGAGCTGTCGGAGAAGAACCTCACCGCGCTCGCCTGGCACATCGTGCCGGTGACGCTCGTTTCGGTCCTCTTCGTCGTCGTCGGCGTCTCGTTCCGGACGGGGTGGTTCTACTGATCATTCGCCGTACCGGCGGCGCGAGGGGTCGCCGCAGGCGCCGGTGGCCAGGCGGCGGGCGAAGGTCTTTCGCCAGCTCGCGGCGAGCCGCGGGAGCTCGACCATCGCCCGGAGCCCGGCGCGGTCGAGCCGGTCGTGGTGCATCAGGCGATTCGCCTCGGCGATCGTCGCCCACGGGGAGGGATGCTCGATCCGGACAATCCGGTCTCCGGCGGCGAGGGTTCCCGGCTCGAGCACCCGGAGGAGGAATCCGGTGCGACCGCAACGCTCCATCTCGAGCGGCAGCTCCCGGATTGCGTGCCGAGCCGCCAAGCGATGGCATGGATTGCGCGGCACGCTGACCTCGACGAGAACCTCGCCGATGCGGAAGCGATCGCCGATCGCGACACCGCTCTCGAGCAGCCCCTCGGTCGACAGATTTTCGCCGCACGGCGCGCCGCCGCCTTCTGAACCGATCTGCCCGGTGAGCCACGGGAGGTGCTCGCGCGGGTAGGCGCAGAGCGCCCGGTCCGGGCCGCCGTGGTGATCCGGATCGCCCTGGCAGTCGCCTTCGATTCCGGCGAGGTCGATGCTCGCACGGCCGATGATCGTCTCCTTGAAGATGCCACTCGCGAGCTCGCGCCCGGCATGGCGCAGCGGGCGCAGCGCACCGGCGTGAACCGAGACGACCTGTCCGATCACCTCGTGGCTCGGCAAGTTCGACCTCCTCCGCGGACGCCGCCGGACCCCCGGCTCAATCGGTCGCGAATCCCTCCATCGCGCCATCGTGGCTCGCGAATCCGGGCGTGGCGGGTGGCGTTTCCGCCCGATCCCGGGCTCTCCGCGACCGGCGAGCCTACCGCGAGGACGCCAGGTCCATACGAGTGACCGGCGGGCGGGGCGGTACGGTCCTGCGTCCGGTCGGTGTCGAGTTCAAAGAGTTTTGAACTATAGGAGGGCTTGGTGCAGCCTCGATGACATGAGACCCGCCCGCACCGATGGCTCCGTCGAACGGTACGCCACGCTGTTCAAGCGCCTCGGCTATGCTCCGGCCTTCGGCCGGATCTTCGGCTACCTGGCCTCCGCCGATCCGCCGCTGCGCTCATTCGACGAAGTCGTGTCCGACCTGCGGCTGAGCAAGGGGTCGGTGAGCACGGTGCTGCGCTCGATGCAGGAGCGAGGCCTGGTCGACTATGTCTACCTCCCGGGCGATCGCCGCCGCCACTTCCGCGTTTCGCTCGGGCGCTGGCGGCAGGGTCTGGAACGGAAGATCGAGGACAGTGTGGAGTTCGTCGGCCTGCTCCGGCAGACGCGTGCTTCCTTCGGACGCCGCCATCCCGACCACCGGCAGAACCTGCTCCTGCTCATCGAGTTCGAGCGGTTGTTCCAGGCCAGAATGAACGAAGTCATCGCGGAGTTCGCGCGGCGCTCCCGGGGACGGTCGTCATGACCTGGTGGCGGCGACACCCCGCGCTCGTCTTCTTCCTTACGACGATGCTCTTCTAGTGGGCGTGCTGGATTCCGTTGGCGGCTTCGCGGACGGGGTACCTGCCGCTCACGATCCCGGCCGAGTTCGTCTGGCTCGGCGAGTTCGGTCCGTCGCTCGTCGCTCTGGCGTTGACCGCCCTTTTCGCAGGCCGGCGCGGTTTTTGGGGAGCGCCTCCGTTCGCTGGTCCGCTGGCGCGTCCGGCCCGGCCTCCACCTGGCCGGCCTGGGTCTTGCGCCTGCGATCGTGGTCACCAGCCTGGCGATCGACATCCTCCTGTTGGGTGCCAGCCGCGACTGGAGCGCGCTCGGCGGCTGGGACGAGCGCTTCATCGCACGCACGAGCGCATTCACGCCGTCGATCGGGCTCATCTCGGGGATCGTCGAACTGCTGCGGCTCGGACCGGTCGCCACGGCTGCCGGGCTCGCCGTGCTGGCGATCACCAACGGCGGGCTCTCCGAGGAGATCGGCTGGCGCGGATGGGCGCTCTCGAGTCTGCGGGGCTCGGGCCGCAGCCCGCTCGTGGCGAGCCTGCTGATCGGGGCGATGTGGGCGGCCTGGCACACCTCGTCGCCGGTTTGGGAGCTGGTCCTGACGCGGCCTTGGCGCGAAGGCCTGGACGCCCTGGCGGTGATCGTCCTCCAGTACACGCTGCTCACCGTGCCGCTCGCCGTGATCTACACCGTCCTCGTCGAGGCGGCGGTCGGCAGCCTCCTCGTCGCCGTGCTGCTGCATGCTTCCTACAACCTGACGATCAACCTCGCCGCGTCGGCCTGGCCCGGCTTCCCGATGATCACGATGCTGGTGCTGATCTGGCTCGTGGCCATTGCGCTCACGCTCACCCGGCGCCTCTGGCGGGCCGAACCGGCTCCGGCTCCGACGCCGGGCCCGACGCGGCCGGGGCGCAGCAGCGCCCGCGATTGACACGAAGCGGGGGCGGATCGGCCACTGCAGGGCGAGCGGCGGCCGCTCCGCGCTCACCGCGGCGACGCGAGGCGAGCGAGCTCTTCGCGCAGCCGAGAAGTCAGCGGGTTGTCCTCGCCCAGGCGCTCTTCGCGGATAGCGAGTGCCTCCTCCAGGTCGCGGCGGGCCTCGCCGGCTCGCCCCTCGGCGATCGCGAGCCCGGACCGGGAGACCAGAGCCTCGGCGAGGCGCAGATGGCGCGGCGGATAGGCGGTGCGGGACAGCTCCACCGCGCGCTCCAGAGCTTCGCGAGCCGCTGCCCTCTCATCGAGCGCCAGCCGGGTCAGTCCCAGGATTCGCAGCGTCTGTGCCACCTCGGGACTCGACTCGCCCGCCGTCGCCGAGCGGATCTCGAGCGCCGCGGTCAGCTCCGTCTTCGCTTCGCGGGGTCGACCCAGCTCGAGCAACGCGAAGCCCAGGTTGCTGCGTGCCGTGCCGACGCGCGGGCTGGTCTCGCCGGCAGTGAATCGCCAGATGGCGACGGCTTCCCGGAAGCCGTCGGCCGCGGCCTCGAAGCGCTCGGCCCGGAAGGCGAGGACGGCGGAGTTGTTGACGTGCACGGCCAGCGAATCCGAGCCGGCCGGAAGAATGCGGCGTGCCTGCGCGAGCGCTTCGTCGCGTACCCGCTGGGCGTCCGCGAAGTGCTCTCCCTCCTCGAGCGCCGAGGCCAGGCTGTTGAGCGCCTCGAGCACTTCCGGGTGCTCGCTGCCGAAGACGCGGCGGCGGATCGCCAGGCACTCCTCGAGTGCCTCGACCGCGGGCGCCACGTCGCCAGCGGCGGCGCTGGCGAGAGCCAGTGCCTCGAGCGCATCGGCGATCCCCGGATGACCCTCGGGAAGCCGTTGCCGGCGGGTCGAGAGAGCCCGTGCGGCCGGCGCAATGGCCTCCTCGGGACGGCCGAGGTCGCGCAGCAGCAGGGCGATTCCGAGCTCGACTGCGGCATGCGGCAGGCTCGCCTCGCCGTGCAGCTCTTGCTCGACTTCGAGCGCCCTGCGCTCGTGGTCGAGTGCCTCTTCGAACCGACCGAGCTGGCGCAGCGCGGAGCCGACGTTGTACTCCGCCGAGGCGAGCTCGGAGCGCGACGGCGGATCCGCCGCGGAGAAGGTCGCGAGCGCCTCGCGGTGCAGGTCGAGCGCGCGCGCGAAGTCGTCGCGCCAATAGGCGAGATCGCCGAGAGCTGCGAGCACGCGAGCCGACTCGCCACTGCGCGGGCCGAACTCGCTGCGCGACAGCGTCAGGGCTTGCGCGAGCAAGCGCTCCGCCTCGTCGTAGAGGGCGAGGCGGCGATAGATGGTCCCCAGGGTGAGCAGCAGCTCGGCGCGGGCCCGTGGTTGACCCCTGAGCTCGCTCTCGAGGCGCACCGCGCCGCGGTCGACGATCTCGCGCAGGGGCACTTCGCGGCCGAGGGAACGCTCCGGATCGACTTCGCCGAACAGGCCGAGCAGGAACTCCTGAATCGCCTCGGCGCGCTCGGCCTCGGCCAGACGAGCTCGCGACTGCGCCAGGGCGACCGCTGCAGCGATCATGCCGGCGACCAGCGTCGCGGCCAGCGCGGCGGCTGCGGCCGCGCCCACCCGGTGCCGCCGCGCCAGCTTCCAGAGACGTGCCGCCGCGCGCTCCCTGCGCGCACGAATCGGCCGACCGGCTCGATGGGCGTCGAGATCGTGCGCCAGCGCCTCCGCCGACGGGTAGCGCGCGGCCGGATCGCGGGCGATCGCCCGGGCGACGATGGCGTCGAGATCTCCCGCCAGCCGTACCGTCAGCCGCCGCGGCGTGGTGCCGCGCGCCGCGGCGGCTTCGGGGTGCTCGCGGGCGAGTCGTGAGGGCGGGCGCGGCTCGCTCGTCAGGATCGCACGCTCGATCTCGAGCGCCGACCCGGTGGTGATCCGGTAGGGTTTCGCGCCCGCGAGAAGCTCGCAGAGGATCAGTCCGAGCGCGTAGATGTCGGTCGCCGTGGTGATCGGCTCTCCGAGGATCTGTTCGGGAGCGGCATACTGTGGCGTCAGGGGCGCAGCGGTCCGGGTCAGGTCGGACGCTGCATCCGCGTCGAGGAGCTTGGCGATCCCGAAGTCGAGCAGCTTGACCTCGCCGGCGTCGGTGACCAGGATGTTCGAGGGCTTCAGGTCGCGGTGCACGACGAGGTTGCGGTGCGCGAAGCCGACCGCTTCGAGGACCGACGAGAACAACTCGAGTCGCGCCTCGACCGGAAGCGCCTGCGCATCGGCGTGAGCGGTCAGAGGCCTTCCGTCGACTCGCTCGAGGACTAGCCAGGGCCGGCCGTCGGGAGCGACCCCGCCGTCCAGCAGGCGCGCGATGCCCGGGTGGTCGAGGCGGGCCAGGATCCGGCGCTCCTGCAGAAAGCGCGCGCGCGTCGACGGCAGGTCGGCGCTGGCCGAGAGCAGCTTCAGCGCAGCGTGTTGCTCCCAGGCTCCGTCGGCGCGACGGACCGCGAAAACGGTCCCCATGCCACCACGGCCGAGTTCACCTTCGATCTGCCAGGCTCCCAGCACGGCACCCGGAGCGAGAGGATGCGCCGGGGCATCGCCGAGCCATGCGGTCCGGTTTCGCCAGGAAGGATGGTCGAGAGGTCCCGAATCGGAGTGCGCCGCCGCGAGCGCGGCCTCGAGGCGCGCACGCAGCGGGCGGACTTCCTCGGGGAGACCCTCGAGAGCGGCACGTGCCTGCTCGGGTGCGAGATCGAGCAGACGTTCGAGCCACGCTTCGAGGCGGGACCACTCCGCGTCGTGTTCTTCCATGCCGACCTTTCCGGGCCCGGGCTCTCCCCCCGAAACCGGCGTTTCGGCGGGCGACTCGCGGGACGCTGCCGTCGACCGGCGGGTCCCGAACCGACTCCGAGGCCGTCGTCGTGGACAGAACCCATCCGGTGCGCGGATCCGGAGCTCACACGGTGGCCGGAGACTACCGTATCGGCGGGTGCCCGGGGCCCGCGGCCGACCGGGGGCGGCACCTCCGCTTGCACGGGACCGGTAGTCGAGAGGACCGAGCCGCTGCGAGGAGACGGATCGTTCCGAAGACCCCGGGAGGATTGCGGTTTGCCGGGGAACCCTTGCGTTCGCGACTTCCGAGCCGTCTAATTCCGGGCATGACGTCATCGCTCGAGAGTGACGAACCGCCGCCCGGCCGGCTCCCGGCCGGAGGTGAGCGCAGAGCGCGTGGTTGGCTGCGCCGGCGACCCGGCTGGGAGCTCTTCCTGCAGTTTTTCGCGGTGCTGCTCGGCGTGTCGCTCGCGACCGCAGTTGCCACCTGGCGCGAAGAGCGGGCCACGGCGACGACGAGCAGGCGGGCGCTGCAGGGCCTCGCCAACGAAGTCGCCCACAATCGTCGCGGGCTGGCCGAGCGGGTCGCCTACTACCGCAGTGTCGTCGACAGCATCGACGCGGCGCGTCGCGTCGAGGGTGAGGCCGCCGACCTCGACGACATCGCGGCGATGCGCGGGATGAACCCGCCATTCTTCCGGCGGGCGGCCTACGAAGTGAGCTTTCACTCGGGCGCCTTCGGACGCTTCGAGTTCGCTCTCGCGGAGAGGATTGCCGGCACTTACGCGCAACAGGAGTGGATGCTGGCCGGCGTCGACAAGACCTCGGATTTCATCGTCCAGCGAGCGGGGGACGGCTTGCGCCTCGACGACCTGCGCATGGTCTTCGCGGACTGGGCATCGATGGGGGAGGAGCTGCTCGGCACCTACGACGGGCTGATCGCCGATCTGCCCCGACCGGACGCCATGCCGGCGCCGACCCCCGCGCCCTGACGGGCGACGGCCTCGTGCCGGAGCGCAGTCGTCGCCGCACTCGTTCGTGTTCCTGCCCTCCGGCCGGAGTTCGCGGCCGTCAACCGGCGCGGAAGCCGCGCACCCGGAGCATTACGCCGGCGGCAGCGGCCGCCTCCAGCACTGCATCGAACCTCAACGGCTCGCCATCTCGCGCGCTCTCGACGAGGGGCGAGAGCCAGGCCGGCGCGTGCAGGTCGAGCCAGCGAGCGGCGCGAGACGTACTCCCTCGGCGATCACGTCCAGAGCCGCATCGCTCTCGCCGCGATGGAGGTGGCGAAAGAGGAGGCGGGTGCGGTCGTCGTCACCCAGAGGCGCCATCGCCTGCAGCAAGCGGGCGAGTACCGCGGGCCCGGCCGAGTAGAGGGCTGATTCGAAAGCGCGATAGCCGTCGCAGTCCCGCAGCTCCGGGTCGACTCCCCGGGCCAGCGCGGCCTCCACCCCGGCGGGGTCGGGGCAATGAACCAGATGGTGCAGGGCGCTGCGCCCGGCCAGGTCCGTACGCGCGGGGTCGGCTCCGGCCTGCAGCAACAGGTTCAGCATCGGACCCGGCTCGCGGCAGAAGCGCAATCGCATCAGCGGCGTCTCGCCACCGCTCGGACCGCCGGCGTTCACGTCCGCGCCGTCGGCCAGGGCCTTCCGTGTCTCCGCCAGGTCGGATCTGGCGATGGCCGCGAACAGGCGATCGGTCGCCGTCGGGGGCGAGTCGTTCATCGGCCCCGATCCGCGTGCTCCGGCTCGGCCTCGCGCGCGAGCCGGACGGCAGTCACCGAACCCCGTTCACACGGGGCGCTCATTCCGACCTCCTGCGGACGAGGTGCCGAGCTGGTCGGCGAGCAGGGCGCGGGCCTTCTGCCAGTCGCGCTTCACCGTGCTGGGCGACACCTCGAGCAGGGCGGCGATCTCCTCGATCGAGCAGCCGGCGAAGAAGCGCAGTTCGACGAGCTCGACCAGGCGCGAATCGTGGCGCGAAAGTGCCTCGAGGGCCCGGTCGACCGCCAACGCCTCGATCACGGTGCGCTCGGCGTCGCCTCCGCTCACCGCCGGGAGGGCGCCCCCCTCGCGGTCGTCGAGGGAGAGTGGCCGGTTACCGGCGCCACGCTTCGCGGCCAGGCGCTCGCGCGCCCGGTCGACGAGGATGCGGCGCATCACCGTCGCAGCAGCAGCGAAGAAGCGGCGTCGATCGTCGCCGTGGGGCCGGAATTCGGAAAACAGCCGGAGATAGAGCTCGTGCACGAGGGCGGTGGTCTGCAAAGTCGCCTCGTGGCGCTCGGCGGCGAGCGCGAAGTGGGCATTTCGGCGCAGCTCTTCGTAGAGAATCGCGAAGATACGGTCGGCGGCCGTGCGATCCCCCTCGCGCCATGCGCCGAGGAGGCGGGTGACCTCTCCCGCCTCGGTGGAGTTCTCCGGAAAGCACGGGCGATCGGGCATGCGGCAGAGAAGCTATCGCTGCCCGGCGGAAGCGACAAGCGGAGATCCACCGCGCTGCCGCCCGGCGGCTCCGGCCCGGCGGAAGATCCTCAGGGGAGGGGCCAGGCCGAGGTGTCGCCGGACTCGAAGCCGTCGGTGAAGACGATCTCGTTGCGATACTCGTCGGCACCCAGGTCGACACCTGTGGCCGGGCGGGAGACGGCGTCGAAGTCGTCGACGGCGTCGGCGAGGCGAGCGACCTGATCGCGGATCGGTGCGGAGGCGGCGGTCAGGTGGAGATCGCCGGCCGCGAGATCGCGGAACCAGGAGGGGACCGCCGCTGTCGAGTTCGCCGCGACGGTGGGGCTTGCGCCGTCGCGCGGCGTGATCGCGGCGTCGAGCAGGTTGTGGCGGACGACGACGCCGGTCGCGCCGGCGAAGCGGACCTCGATGGCGTTCGGGTACTCGCCGCGGGTGAGCGCGGTGTTGTGGAGGATCTTCGACCCGGGTGACGTGGTGTAGATCGGCACGTCGATCTGGTAGGCGCCGCCGGTCTCCCAACGGAAGAAGTTGTCACGCACGAGGCCGCCAGTGTGATCGGCCGGCCCGACCAGGCCGAGCGACACGCCACGGGAGCAGTCGAGGAAGGTGTTGCGCTCGACGCGCGAGTCGCTCGAGCCCTGCCAGAGCAGGACTGCGGGGCCGGCGAGGTCGCCGTTGGCACAGCGGATGTCGCGCACGAGATTGTCGCGCACGATCCAGCGCGCCGAGCCGATGGCGTCGATCGCGTTGGTGTAGCAGCTCCCCGGAGGGCTGCCCTCCGGGTGCTGGATGGCTCCGGCGGTGTAGAAGAGTTCCGAGTACTCGATCGTGACGTCGTCGGCGTCGCCGCCCGAGCCCTTGACGATCTGCTGGCCGGCGTCGGAGAGCCGCAAGTGGCGGAGGCGGACGCGCGCGGCCCCCTGGTCGCCCTGGATCGCGACGGCGTGGTAGTAGACGTCGCGGATCGAGAGGTCGGCGATCGTCACGTCGGTGGCGGTGAAAATCTGGATGCCGAACGGGACGAGCGGGTCGAGCATGCCGGCGCCGATCAGAACGACGTCTTCCGGATCGCCGGTCGCGCCGCGGATCTGGAGGTTCGAGATCGGCGGTGCGCCGTAGCGACCGACTGTCAGCCGGCCGTCGACGCCGTTGGGAAAGGCGACGCTCGCCAGATCGTAGACACCCGGCGCGATCACGATCGCGGTGTCGCTGGCAAGATTCCAGCAGGCGTCGGCGAGCTGCTGCGCGGTCGTGACCTCGACGATCGCGTACGCATTCGGGTCGGGTGGCGGCAGGGGGGGCGCGTCTCCGGGGGCTTCACCGGCCGCCGCTGAAGCGAGGAGGGCCAGCAGGCCCGGCCAGAGCCTCGTGCCGATCATGCGGGCAGGCTACGGCACCGGGTCCGGGACCGGCTGTGCACCATTCCGCGGCCGCGGGCGGGCAAAGTCGCCGCGGGATCTCCCGCGACCCCGCTGAGCCGGTTCCGGGGCTATTCTCGCGGTGTTCTCCGAGAGCCAGTTCGGGTGGGCCCCTTGCCGGGGCCGGGGAGACTCCGATGATCGGACGAAGCGCGCTGTGGTCGGCGGTCTGGATCGCGCTGCAACTGCCGGGGGTGGCACCCGCCCTCGCGGACGTGCGAGCGGTGGAGCGATCGCCCGGCGCCGAGAGTCTCGCGGCGGCCCCGGAGCTTCCGGACGGCTGCCCGGTCTTGCGCTGGGAGCCGGGCGCCGAGGGCCGGGCGAGCGAGCTGGTCGTGCTCGAGCTGCCGCCCGACGGCGGGCTCGACGAGGCGGTAGAGGTGCGCCGGCACCGGGCGGCGGCCGGCCGGGGCACCTGGGCGCTGCGCCGTTTCCAGTGCCTGACCCCCGGGCGCGCCTACGCCTGGCGCGTGCGCGGCGTCGATCGGGAAGAAACCGCCGCCGAGGACGACGGCTCGCCGCCGCTCTACTTCCGGGTGGCGGGCGCCGCGGCGCCGTTCACGGGCCCCGCCTCCCCCTACACCGTCACCGATCTCGGCACGCTGGGGGGACCGGTCACCAAGGCGATGGGCGTCAACGACGCCGGCGACGTCGTGGGCGCCTCGCAGACGGGCTCCTATCTGCACGGCTTCACCTGGACCGACGGGACGATGACCAACCTCGGCGACCTGGGCGGCCAGGGGAGCTGGGCTTACGACGTCAACGCGGTCGGCCAGGTCGTCGGGGGATCGCCGCTCGGCAGCGGCGACAATCGCGCCTTCCTCTGGCAGAACGGCGGGATGCAGGACCTCGGCACCCTCGGCGGTCCGAACAGCTACGCCCTCGAGATCAACGACGCCGGGCAGGCCGTCGGGTATGCCTGTTGCGCGCCGGACACCTATCTCTCCCACGCCGTCCTCTGGGGCAGCGGCGGCATCGTGGACCTGGGCGACCTCGATCCGCTCTGGCCCGCCATCAGCGCCGCCTACGGCCTCAACGACGCCGGCCAGGTGGTCGGCGGCTCCTACGACGCCTCGGCCAACTTCCACGCCTTCCTCTGGCAGAACGGCGGCATGCAGGACCTCGGCACCCTGGGCGGCGACTACAGCGCGGCGGAGGCGATCAACGAAGACGGCCAGATCGTGGGTACCGCCCGCCTGGCCAACAGCACGCCGCATGCCTTTCTCTGGCAGAACGGCGCGATGCAGGACCTCGGCGCGCTCGGTTGGAATCAGAGCGTCGCCTACGACATCAACGACGACGGAATGGTGGTGGGCGTCTTGCAGACCGGACCGACCTCGCACGCCTTCCTCTGGGCGGACGGCCAGATGCAGGACCTCAACAATCTGATTCCCACCGGCTCCGGCTGGGAGCTCCAGGAGGCGCGCGCCATCAGCAACCGCGGACGGATCGCCGGCTTCGGCACCTTCGGCGGCCAGACGCGCGCCTTCCTGCTCGAGCCGCGCTCCTATCGCTGGATCAACCCGGCCGGCGGCGCCTGGTCGACCGCTTCGAACTGGGATCCGCAGGGGATCCCCGACGCGGGCGACTGGGCGCTCTTCGACCTGGCTGGCCAGTACTCGATCGACACGACCTCGTTCGCGCCCCCCCCGGGCGAAGCGCCGGCCGTGGCGGCCGCGCCGAGGGGCCTGCTCGTCGAGGGGACCAACACCACGGTCGACTTCCACAGCCTGAACCTGAACATCCTGAGCGATTCGCCCGCCGACCCCGGCCTGCAGATCGGCTCCGAGGGGATCGTCAACATCCACTCCGGCTCGGGGACCTTCGTCCACGGCGCGCTCGGCGTGCTGCCCTCGACCGCCCCCAACCCGGCGCGCCTGCAGGTCTTCAACAGCGGCACGACGCTCACCGGCACCGGTGGCCTGCTGATCGGCGACGAAGGTCCGGGCGATCTGTTCGTCGCCAACGGCGGGCACCTGACGAGTGCCGAGGCGCGCCTGGGCGGCTTGCTCCCCGCCGGGCTCGGCACCGCCGTCGTCGGCGGCGACGGCTCGCTCTGGGAGACCGGCAACCTCGCCGTGGGCTACGGCGTCCAGGGAGAGCTGACGATCGAAAACGGCGGGCGCGTCGACTCGAACGACGCCTACGTGAGCTGGGGCATGCTGAGCAGCGATTCGAACGTGACGGTGGCTGGCGTCGGTGCGGGCACCGCTCTGGCTTCCCACTGGGCTCTGCTGGGTAGCCTGGCCGTCGGTCAGACGGACTACGGTTGGGTGGAAGTGCTGGACGGCGGCAACCTCTACGTCACGCAGAATGTGGAGGTTCGCAACGGCGAGCTCGCGATCGATGGTCGCCACGCGAACGGCGACCCGTCGGAGATCGACGTCCTGGGCAGCGTCTTCGTCGGCGGCCCGGGCACCCAAGGCCAGTTCCTCCTGCTGCGGGCGGCCAGAGGCGGCATCGAAGGCGACCTGGTGCTCGGCAGAGACGGGCCCGGCTACCTGGAGCTGCTCGGCGCCTCGGTGATCGCGCATCCGACTCAGCTCGACGTGGTCGATCCCTCGGCGGGCCTGTGCGCCATCGGGCGCGAGTTCTACGGCGGCGTCTCGCTCGATGACGGGGGCCTGTTTCGCTGCCGGACGATCGAGGTGGGCGGGGCGCCGGGGACGACGGGCAACGGCACACTCACCGTGGACGGCGGCATGGTGCGCGCGCTGGGCGTCCTGACGGTCGGGAAGGCCGGGGGCGGCCTGGGTCTGGTGTTCATGCTGAACAACGCCCTGGTCGCGACCAACGGGACCTACATCTCTCCCTACGGCGTGATCAACGGCACTGGGACGCTCGCCGTCAATTTCCTCGGGCTGCAGAACGACGGGATCCTCTCTCCCGCCATCTACGTGCTCTACCCGCTGACGGGAGACGCTTCACGATCTCCCGGCCAGGCTGCCGCCGGCACCGCGACGCTGACGGTCGACGGAGCGCTGACGCTGGGCGCCAGCGGCCGGCTCGAGATCCCGCTCGCCGGCCCGCTGCCGGGCGAGTACGGCAGCCTCGCGGTGACCGGCGCGGCGAGCCTGGACGGCGTCCTCTCGCTCGAGTTCCAGAGCGACTACGCGCCCCGCGAGGGCGACCTGTTCACCCTGCTCGACGTCGCGCAGGGGGTCACGGGCGACTTCACCGGCGTCGAGATCCACGGCCTCGAGCCGGGCTTCGAGTTCGAGATCACCATCGTCGACGGCCAGGTCGTGCTCGAAGCGCTCAACGACGGCGTCCCCGAGGGCTACATCTTCGCCGACGGCTTCGAGAGCGGCGGCACCTCGAGCTGGTCGTCGGCCGTGCCTTGAGACTGCATCCGAGCCCGCATCTGACGCAGCGCTCGCGCCTGCTCGGCGCTGGCTGCCTGGATTCCCGCCGCCTCGCCGAGTCCGGCGAGAAACCCGGTGGCGCCGTACCGGGCGCAGCCGGCGCCGAGCAAGAGCGGGTGCTCCAGGTCGGTCGTGGCAGACATCGAGTCGACGAGCAGCAGGACATCTCCGGCCTGCCCGGCCCGCCAGCGTGACCCCGAAACGCGGTCGATTCCGACGGTACGTTGCGCCGCGATTCCGCGCCGCAGGCCGTTCCGGAGGTTCCGATGTCGTCGACGAAGTCGCCAAACCGGTCGCACTGCTGGACGGTGGCTGCCCCCCGCGCCAGCGCCACCCTCCTCGTTTTCGCCTTCGCTCTCGCCCTGCCCCTCGCCGCCGAGCCGCCGGACGGCACGACGCTGGACGGCAACACCGGCGGTTTCGATCTCGATACGTCCGCGGCCGACATCGTCACTTCGGCCGCGGTCGGTCCGGACGGCAAGACGGTCGTCGCCGGGTACGCCTCGGACGGCGTCGGGGTCTGGCGTCTCGTGATCCGTCGCTGGCTGGCGAACGGGCTGCCCGACACCGGCTTCGGCGCCGGCGGCGGGGTGGTCGATCCGATCGGATTCGGCGGCAGCTGCTACGCCCGGGCCGTGGCCGTGCTCGACGACGGCAGGATCCTGGTCGCCGGAACGTGCGAGATGGGCGGCGGGGACAGCGACTTCGTGGTTCTGCGACTAACCCAGGGGGGCCTGCTCGACACCACCTTCAACGGCGTCGGCTTCCGCTTCGTCGCCTTCGACGTGGGCGACGACCTGACCGACGAAGCGGCCGCCATGGCGATCGATCGCTCCGGCCGGATCGTCGTCGCCGGGAGCGCCGACTTCGCGCCGGGCGACCGGGACTTCGCGGTCGCGCGACTCCACGCCGACGGCAGCCTCGACACGAGCTTCGGAATCAACGGGCTGCGCACGATCGGGTTCGACCCGAGCGGCGCGGATCTCGACCTCGGCCGGAGCGTGGCGGTCGACGGCAGCGGGCGGATCGTCGTGGCCGGCTCGACCCGCTACCAGCCGGTGGGGGGGAGCCCGAGCTTCAACCTCGCCGTGACCCGCCTGCTCGCCGACGGGTCGATGGACCTCGGTTTCGCCAACAACGCGCGCTGGATCGCCGCCTTCGACCTGGGGGGCTCGCTCGCCGACCACCTCTGGAGCGTCGCCACCACCGACGACGACCGCATCGTCGCCGCGGGCGAAGTCGCGACCGGAGCTTCCGGCGAGAGCCAGTTCCTCGTCCTGCGTCTGCTGTCGTCCGGTACCCTCGACCCGGGTTTCGCCGGCACGGGCAGCCGGTCGGGAACCTTCTGCGAGCCCCCCGCGACCTGCCCGCCCGGCCGCGAGGTCGCCCATTCGGTCGTCGTGCAGGGCAACGGTCCCGTGGTGATCGCCGGCGCGGGCGTCAACGCCGCGGGCAACGCCGACTTCGGCGTCGCCCGCCTGCGGGCCGACGGCACCTTCGACTCCGCCTTCGGCAGCGCGGGTCGCCGCCTCTTCGACTGGGACCACGGCGACGGCGGCGATGCCGACGACGCCCGGACGGTCGTCCTCGGACCCGACGGTCGGCTCACCGTGGCCGGTACCATCGAGTTCGACTTCCCCGATCAGGACTGGGGCTGGGTCCGTCTGGCGAACCATCTCGTCTTCGCCGACGGTTTCGATCGGGGGGACCTGTCCGACTGGTAGGCGCTGTCGTCCGACCGGCGTCCGCGCTCGTCACCCGGAAGCGAGTTCTTCTCCGGGCTCTGCCCGGGCGGGTCGGCCGGAATCGCCGCTCGACGGCTTGCTCGAACAGCTCTCGGCCCCTCGTTTCGCGGCGGGCGGCACGATCGAATCGGTGACGCGCGTCGAAGTGCTCGGGGAAGGGGGGGATGGGACCCGCCTTCCGCGGGTTCGACACCGGACTCGCTCCCGGGACGACCGCGCCGACCCGGCCGGCCTCTTCCTCAGCCGGGAGCCTCGGAATCGCCGACGATCGCCCGCGGACTCAGCTCGGCGAGCGGCGCTCCGTCGGGCTGATGGACGAAGACGCGGTCGCCGACGCAGACGCGGTCGCCGGGCACCAGTCGCACTTCGCCGCGCACCCAGCCGGCGTTGATCCGCGTGCCGTTGCGCGACAGGTCGCGCAGCCGGTGGCCGTCCTCCTCGGTGCGGATCCGCAGGTGGTGGCGCGAAACCTTCGCGCCGGGAATCTGGACAGCGCACTCCGGTGCGCGTCCGACCAGCAGGTCGGGCGCGTCGAGTCGCACGGAGAGGATCGGCTTGCCGTCGCGGGGGTCGTAGAAGTCGATTCGTGGCATCGCGGGTCTCCGGGAGATGCGGAGCGACGTTCAGGGCGTGGTCGATGACCAACCCGCGGTCGAGCCCGATTCGAAGCCGTCACGGAAGACGAGGCGACCGGCGAGGTGCGCGACGAAGGCGTCGGTGTGCTGGGCGCCCGGTTCTCGGACTCCTCCGGTCAGGAGAAGACCGCCGTTCGGATCGAGGGCCGCGTCCTCGGGCCACGTGTACGCGCCCGCGGTGAGGACGAGCTGAGTGCGACCGCCGCCGTTCGCCCCGTAGCCCGGATCGGGGGTGCCGTCGGCAAGCAACCGGACGGCGGCCGCGGCGTAGCGGTAAGGAGGAGAAAGGGCGTCGACGTTTTCGCCGGCCAGCAGCAGACCGCCCGCGGCGTCGCGCGTGACGAAGAAGGCCCGGTCCCGGGTCGAGGTCGAGCCGCTCGGCAGGAAGCGCCGGACCACGACGTAGATCGTGCCGAGCTCGACCTCGCGGCTGCCGACCAGCACGCGGCCCTGGGGGTCGGCCACGACGGCGTGACCGCTCCCCCCTTCTGAAAGCGGAACCTGGACCCAGCCGGCATGGACGCCGTTGCCGAAGTCGGGGTCGAGGGCGCCGGGCGGAATCGCCCACGCCGCTCGCGTGCCGAGCAGGGCGAGGGTGACTGCCGCGAGCCGAGTGGCGGCGGACGAGCGGAGCGAACGGGTCGTGCGGACGCGCGGAACCATGGCGGAACCCTCCTCACCCGGGTCCACGACGTCGGCCGTCGCGACCCGCCACGGGTCGGTCCACGGGCACGGCTCCGATTCGCGCCGGTAGGATGGCCGCGGACGGCGCCGACCGCGACCGCCGCGGCGGGTGGTGCTCGCCGCGAGCCACCGCGCCGACGAAGGCGGATGCCCGCCGCGCCGTGGCCCGGAAGGGAGCGAACATGAGAATCCTCGTCGTCTCCTGGCAACTGCTGGCCGTCACGCTCGCCCTTACCGGGACTTCCGCGGCGCGCGCCGGGGCGGACGCGGGCGGCGAGGCTGCGGCCTTCGTCGCGCGCTACGTGGCGCTGCATGCCGCCGGGGACTTCCACAGCCTGCTGGCACTGCACACGGAAGACTCGGAGCTCCTCCTGCCGGGGCAGCCCCCGATCCGTGGCCGGCAGGCGTTGGCGGATCTCTTCGCCTTCGACGCCGCTCTCGACTCGCGCCTCGAGATCGCCGCGGCGGCATTCGACGGGGACGATCTGGTGCTCGGCGCAATCGTCGAGCGCAACGCGCTGTTCGCGGCCCTCGGGCTCGAGTCGATCCGCTACCTGCCGGGCACGCGGATGACGCTGCGCGAAGGCCGGATCGTGCGGACCCGGGCGGCCGACCTCGAGCCCGCGTCGCGCTCCGAGCTCGAGGCCGCGCTCGGAGCCGCGCTCGCCTGGCTCCGGCGTTATCGCCCCGCGGAGCTGGCCGAGCACCTGCCGGACGGGCGCTTCCGCTACGACGCCCGGGCCGCCCACTGGTGGCGCACCGCGCTCGCCGACCGGAACGCGGCACCCGCCCGGCTCGCGCCGGAGGCCGAGACGGCGGAGCGGCTCGGGCGCGAGCTGATGGCGATCTGGCAGAGCGGCGAAACGGCCGCGCTCGCCGGAATCGTCGCCCCCGAGGCGGTCTACGAGGAGAACGTCCGGGGTCAGCGCTTCGTGGGTGTCGACGGATTCGCCGGTTACGTCGGTCACGTCCACCGCTGGGCGAGCGAGGTCGAGATGGAGATCGACCGCGTCACCGTGGGCAGCGGGCACGCCCACTTCGAGTGGCGCTTCCGTGCCGTTCAGAGCGGTCCGCTCGGCGACCTCGTGCCGGATCCGACGAGGCGCCGCGTCGAGGTGCGCGGCGCCACCCTGGTCGAGGCCCGCGACGGCCGCATCGTGCGCGCCGCCGATCACCTCGACGGGCTCGGCTTCGTTCTCTCGCTGGGCGGCCGGGTCGCGCTCCCCGGCGGGCGCGTGCTCGAACGGCCCTGAGGATTCGCGACCGGAGCGAACGCTCGCCACGGTGCGCCCGCCGCACCCCGCTCGTCGCTCCGGTCGAGGTCGTTGCCGAACGCGGCGGCGGATTGCGGAGGACCCGCGGCGCGTCTAGACTCCCGCTCACGATCGAACGCACGCGTGCTCGACTTCGTCCCGGCGACGGACTCGACTCGGCGAGGAATCCGGCGATGAGCGACCTGGAGAAGGCGAAGGGCAGGGAACGCCCGCGCGACGGGCGCGAGGCGTTCGGCGTTCGTTCGCTGGCGGCACCGGCCCTGCTCGTGGCGTTGGCCGCGAGCCTCGCGGTGGTCCTGACTTCGCGGCTCGGCGGCGGTCGCCCGGCGGTCACCGAGGCCGTCGCCGCCGGACTCGCCGCCGGTCTGGCGGCGGCGGTCGGCCTGCGCGGTCTGCTCCTGGCGCCGATCGTACGGCGGCTCGCCGCGGCCGAGGTTCGCATCGCCGAGGAGCGGGCGGACATCGCTCGTATCGAGCGCGAGCGCCGCCTCGAGCTGCAACTTCAGCGCGCGCTCGAAATTGCCGAGAGCGAGCCGACGGTGCTGCGAGTCGCCGAGCAGGCGCTCTCGGCGGTGGTCGAGGGCGGGCCGGCGCAGATCCTGGTGACCGACGCCGCCGCTGGCGAGGGCTGGCAGGTGATCGACGTGGGCGAGATTCCGGACGCCGCGCAGTGCACGGTCGCCTCGCCGCAGGAGTGTCCGACGGTGCGCCGCGGCCAGGGGCTCGTCTACGAGGACGCGCTCGCGCTGAGCGCCTGTCCGGGGTTGAAGGGGAGGGTCGACGGCGCTTGCGCGGCGGTCTGTACGCCGGTCACCGTCGACGGCCAGGGCGCGGGCATGATCCGCGCCCTCGGCAGCTCGGGCGATCCGGCGCTCTACCGGCTGCTCGCGCGGCTCAACGGCGTCGCTCACCAGCTCGGCGCCCGCCTCGCCGTGCTGCGCTCGGTCGCCGCCTCGCAGCGCGCCGCGACCACCGACGCGCTGACCGGCCTGCTCAACCGGCGGGCGCTCGAAGCGGCGGCCGCTCCGGTCCTGCGCCGAGAGGAGCTCTTCTCGGTGGTGGTGGCCGACATCGATCACTTCAAGCGGCTCAACGACACGCACGGGCACGAGGCGGGCGATCGGGCGCTGCGGACCTTCTCGCAGCTGCTGCAGCGCTGCGTCCGGGGTGGCGACCTGGTCGCGCGGCACGGTGGCGAGGAGTTCGTCCTGGTGCTGCCCGGTCTCGACGCCGAGCGGGCCGCGAAGGTGATGGAGCGGGTGCGCGGAGAGCTGCCCGGCATGCTCGCCCGGCACGCCGTACCCGTCTTCACGATGAGCGCCGGCATCGCCGACCAGAGCTCCGGCGGCGATCTCGAGTCGTTGCTGCGACTCGCCGACGAGGCGCTCTACCGCGCCAAGGGTGCCGGACGCGATCGCGTGGTGCTCGCGCCGCCGTCCGGCGGCGTCGCCCCGGCGAGCGCCTGAGACGCGCCGCCGCGGCCCGGCGAAAGACGGCAGAGACCGGCGTTCGGTCGATGCCCCCCGGGATCGGCGGCCGGGCCGCGGGCGATCCGCTCCGGGTCAGGGGGATTCGGTCAGCGTCCCCTTCCACTGCCGGCACTGCGTTTCGGGCGCGCCGGCGACGAACTCGTAGTAGAAGTGCGCCGCGCCCTTCCGGGTCACGCAGCGCTGCCGCCACCCTGCGCGGCACGGTCCCTGCGCCCAGACGCCGCCCGACTGACCACACATCGACTCCGACATCGCCAGCTGCGACGGGGTCGGCAGGCTGCCGATGCGGTCGGAATCGTACTCGGTGCAGTAGACGAGCCGGCCGAGCAAGGCGTCGTCGCGGTGGGTGTCGCAGCGGAAGAGCTGACGGCCTTCCACTGGCGGCAGCGGCTTCGGCTCCGCTTTCGGCCGCGGCTTCGGCTTCGACTCCGGCACCGGCGGCGGCTCGGGGACCGGATCGGGGCGCGGACGCGGCGGGCAGTCGGGTTGGATCGTCTTGCGGTGTTCCCACCGCTGGCGCATCTGGTCGAGGGCGCTGCGCCGCCGCTCCCACATCGACCAGTAGCGCTCGGCCTCGGCGTCGCGAAGGTCGCCGACGGCGTTCCAGTCCGAGCGGCCGATGACGCCGCCGGCGACCGTCGCGACATCGAGCGCCGTCGAGACCTTGCGCAGCAGATCCCTGGCGCTGTCGGGGATCGGGTTGGCGACCTCTTCGATCGCGCCCTCGAGCAACTCGGCGCCGCGCAGCCGCGCCCGCGCGGCGTCGATCGAGCTCCAGATCGAAAGGCACCAGAGGTGGTCGACGTAGGTCTGGTCGTCGGCGAGCAGCTCCTCGACCACGACGTGCTCGCAACGGTCGACCTGCTCGCTGGTCAGGAAGCGCATGTCGAGGTGCTGGCCCTGGTCGATCGTGTCGATGCAGTCGTAGGCCTCGAACTGCACGGTCAGGTCGCGCAGGCGATTGGCCCAGATCGAGCTGGAAGAGCGCTGCTGCGCGGACCCCGCGGTGGCGCTCGCGAGCGCCGCGGTGGCGACCAGGGCGACCGTCAGGCGGTGCCGACCGATCACCGCGCGGCTCCCGCGCCGGCCTCTTCCGCCGCGCCCGCGCACGCGCGCAGCGTCGCGCGCCAGCCGTCGTCCGCCAACGCCGCGAGCACCGCCTCGATGCGCTCCGACTCTTCGGGGCGGACGTACGGCGGCGGCTCGTCGTCCGGCTCGCCGCCCCGGGT
>JAIOJQ010000175.1 GCA_019911865.1 Thermoanaerobaculia bacterium | reverse complement strand
CGGCGTCGGCGACCAGGCCGGCCCCGTCGGCGTGCAACTCGCCATAGAGCGACGCGAGGTCGGGATAGAGCGGCGTGCCGTCTGCATCGGTGCGGTAGAGCGCCTCCGGGAACGGCCAGTGCTCGGCGGCGGCGCCGAGTCGCGCCGCCGCGGCGCGATCTTCGGCGCGCCGTGCGGCGACGACGCCGCCCGGCGGCAGGTTCCAGACCCGGCGCAGGGAGGCGGCCAGCTCGCCCGGCGGGTCGACCGGATCGTCGCCGGCGAGCAGGGTCACCAGCAGCGCGCTCCCCCCTTCCTCGGCGAGGCGCGCCATCCTGCCGCCACACGAGAGGATGCCGTCGTCGAGGTGCGGCGACAGGACGACGAGGTCGAATCCGCCGGTCGGGGTGCTCACCCGGCGACCCGTTCGCGCAGGGCCGGCCGGAAGCGCTCGAGCATGGCGAGCGCGGCGGCGCGGTAGTTGCTGCGGAACGCTTCGCGCGTGTGGTGCCGGCGCGCGAAGCTCCAGCCGGCGACCGCCATGCGGCGCAGCTCCTCCTCCGGCCGTTGCGACAGGTCGCGCAAGGCGGCGCGGATCGTCTCGACGCGCGCGTCCGGCAGCAGGACGCCGCGCGACGGATCGAGGTCGACGCTGGTCTCGAAGGTGAGCACCGGGATCAGCCCGGCGTGCAGGGCGGTGATGGCGCTGCCGCCTCCCCCTTCCGAGCAGGAGGGGAAGACCATGCCGAGGCAGCCGGCGGCGACTTCGCGGAAGCGCGGCCTGGCGACGTCGAGCCAGCCGAGCGGGCGCACGTTCGGTGAGGCCTCGAGCTCGCGGGTGTAGGCGGCGACGAAGTCGGGCTCGCGGTCGAGCGGCGCCGCGACGTCGAGATGCAGCCCCTCCTGTCCGGCCACCGCGTCGAGCGCCAGGTCGAGCCCCTTGTGCACGAAGCCGACGCCGCCGAACCAGAGGAAGCGGCCGCGGCAGGCGTCGAAGTCCTTTGCCTCGGGCGATGGGTAGGTGAAGGCGTTCGAGATCGGCACGCGAAACAGCGGCTTGCCGAACGGCCGGTAGCTCGCCAGCGTCCACTCGTTGCCCAGCACGGTGGCACAGTCGGCCGTCTCGATGGCGCGGTTCTCCTCGACCAGGCGCAGGCGGGTCAGGCGGATCCCCCGCCGCGCCTCGAGCTCGGCGAGGCGGCGCAGCTGCGCCTCGTTGTTGACCCGCCAGTGGGCGGTTTCGGCGTGCAGGATCTTCAGGCAGCCGGGTCCGACGGCGCCGGCGAGCCGTTCCATGTTCAGTCGCACGTCGACGAACAGGTCGCAGGGACGCTGCGGCTGGAAGCGCCGATTCGTCCAGTGGATCACCTCGACGCGAAAGCCGAGTCGCCGCCAGACGTCGGCCATCGTCCACGCCTCCCAGTCCTGGGTGTGGGCCCAGGAGATGCGCCCCTCGGAGGGCGCCAGGAAGGGGTCGATGACGTAGGAGAAGAGCAGGTCGCCGATCGGCTCGCCGGCCGGCTCGAGCCGCGCGGTGCGCTCCTCGAGGCGCCGCAGGCGCCGCACGATGCGACCCAGCGCGCGGCGGGCGCGGCTGGCGAGAAAGGCCCGGGGCATGCGGCCGGCAAGGTATCACAGCGTAGAATCGCGACCCCGTGGGCATTCCGCGTCCCGTCGCCCGGCTGCTGATGGAGGAGGGCCGGCAGCGCCCCTTCTCCGGCCGTCTGCTGCAGCTCGGCCGGGGGTACGTCTACCTGACCTGGGAGGAGCTGGCGGCGTGGGCGCGGCGCGACGGCTTCGCGCTGCGGCGCGACGTCGCGGTGACGCTGTCGCACGAACCCGGCCTCGCGGCGCTCGGCTGCCTCTCCGACGAGACGTTCTTCCGCGCCCTCGGCTTCGACGAAGTGGAGAGCTGCGACCTGTTCGCCGCCGAATCGCCGACCTGGCAGTTCGACTTCAACCTGCCGATCCCGGACGAGCTCGCCGGCCGCTTCGACGTCGTCCTCGATCCCGGCTCGCTCGTCCACCTGTTCGACCAGCGGCAGGCCTTCCGCAACCTGGCGCGCCTGGTGCGCGAGGGCGGCCGGGTGATTCACGGCACCGACCCGTCGTCGAACAACGTCGACGTCGGCTTCTACATGCTCTCGCCGACCCTCTTCGCCGATCTCTACCCGGCCAACGGCTGGCGGCTCGAGGAGCTGCTCTTCTGCCTCTACGAGCCGCTCTGGCATCGCGGCCGCTTCGTGCCGCCGGTCTGGGACGCCTGGCGCTACGCGCCGGGGATCTTCGACCACCTGCGCTGGCAGGGCTTCGGGGCGCGGCCGGCGGCGGTCTGGGCGGTGGCGACCCGGCTGCCCGGCGCGGGGATGGAGATCCTGCCGGTGCAGGGGAGCTATCGCCGGATGTACGAGGGGGCATCGCCGGCGGTCGCGGCGCCGCCCGTCGCGACCGCCGCGCCACCGCGCGAACTGCCGGGAGCGCCCCGAAGCCCTGCCAGCGCAGGTG
>JAIOJQ010000174.1 GCA_019911865.1 Thermoanaerobaculia bacterium | reverse complement strand
TCCCCGTGCCGCCGAAGGGTGAGGTCCTCCCGATCCGCCTCGAAGTGGACCTCGCGCCGGACGGCCTGCTCGGCAAGCTGTCCGCCGGGGACGCCACCTACGTCCTGCGCGACCGCGAGGAGGTCTCCGGACCGCTCGAATCGATGACGGACGGGCGTCTCGCCGCGGCCGTCCCGGTCACGGACCTCGCCTGGCATCCGCCCGTCTCCTGGACGCTCCGCTCGCTGGAGAGCGAGAGCGACGTCCTCCGGAGCGTGGAGCACTTCGCGACGGACTTCCGCAACACGGTCGTCCTCAACTTGGCGCTCGTCGTGCTCGCGTCGCTGCTGGGGTGGATGGCGCTGCGGGAGGTGCGCGCGGTGGAGCGGCTGGAGTCGGAGCGGCGCAACCTCGACCGGGTGCGCGAGCTGGAGCTGGGTCTCATGCACCGCGACCGGTTGGCCGCGCTGGGACGCATCGCGGCCGGCATCGCCCACGAGATCAACAATCCCCTGGAGGGGATGTCCAACTACCTCCGCCTCGCCGAGGACGATCTGGCCGCCGGCGAGCCCGGCGCGGCCAAACAGCACCTGGAGGGCGTCGCACACGGGCTGGAGCGCGTGGCGGGCATCGTGCGGCAGACGCTGGCCCAGGCCGGCGACGGACGCGGCGCGAAGGACTGCATCGACCTCGTGCCGCTGGTGGAACGCACGCTGGACTTCGCAAGCGATGATCCGAAGGCGCAGAACGTGGACGTTCGCCTCGCGCCGTCGAACGGCCCGGCGCCGGTGGTCGGCAACGCCACGACCCTCGGGCAGCTCGTGCTGAACCTCGTGCTGAACGCGTGCGAGGCGCAGCCCACCGGCGGCGAGGTGCTCGTGACGCTCGAGCCGGCGCGGGATGGCCACGTGTCGCTAGCCGTGGAGGACCGCGGGCCCGGCATCGGCGACGAGGACGTGGAACACGTCTTCGAGCCGTTCTACTCCACGAAGGGGTCGACGGGACTCGGCCTCTTCCTCTGCCACGCGATCGCCGCCGACCACGGCGGCACGCTGCGCGCCGGGCACCGCGAAGGCGGCGGCGCGCGCTTCGTCCTGGAACTACCGCTTGCCAACTCCGGGGGATCCGATTGAGAACGAACGGCACCATCCTGCTCGTCGACGATGAGAAGTACGTGCGCGACTCGCTGGCCGCCGTCCTCAGGCGGCGCACCTACGACGTGCGCTGTGCGGCGGACGTCGAGGACGCGCTGGGCCAGCACGAGCTGGACGGCATCGACGTGGTCGTCACGGATCTCAAGATGCCGGGCGCGGACGGGCTGGAGCTGCTGCGCCGCTTCGCGACCGCGGCGCCGGAGCTGCCGGTGATCGTGCTGACGGGACACGGCACGGTCGCGTCCGCGGTGGAGTGCATGCAGGCGGGCGCCGCGGAGTACCTGCTGAAGCCGGTCGATCCGGACGCGCTCCTGCTGGTGATACGGCGGATCCTCCGGGAGGTCGGCACGCGAAGGGAGCTGGCCTACCTCCGCCGCGGCGGGGACGACGCGCCGCGCGAACGGCTGCTCGGCGTGAGCAAATCGTGGCAGTGCGTCCTGGAGGAGGCGAAGGTCGCGGCCGGTTCCGACGCGCCGGTGCTGATCCAGGGCGAGTCCGGGACCGGCAAGGAGGAGGTCGCGCAGTTCATCCACCGGAGCAGCGCCCGGCGCGACGGCCCGATCGTCGGCGTGAACTGCGCGGCGATCCCGCTGGAGCTGTTCGAGAGCGAGTTCTTCGGACATCGCCGGGGGGCCTTCACCGGCGCGGTCGAGGAGCGCGTGGGCCGCTGGAAGGTCGCGGACCGCGGCACGCTCTTCCTCGACGAGATCAACTCGCTGCCGGCGGTGGCGCAGCCCAAGGTGCTGCGCGCGCTCCAGGAAGGCACGTTCGAGCGGGTCGGCGACAGCCGCCCGACGTCCGCCGACGTGCGCGTGATCTGCGCAAGCAACGTGCCGCTGGAGGACGCCGTGGAGGGCGGCGCGTTCCGGCGCGACCTGTTCTACCGGATCAACGTGTTGACGCTGCGGATTCCGCCGCTGCGCGAGCGGCCCGAGGACGTCGCAATCCTCGCCGAGGCGTTCCTGCGCGAACTCGCTGCACGCAACGGCAAGGCGATCGGCGCCTTCGAGGACGGCGCGCTCGACGCGATGGGGCGCTACGCGTGGGCCGGCAACGTGCGCGAGCTGCGCAACGTGATCGAGCGGGCGCTGGTCGTCGAGCGGGGAGCGCGGATCAGCGAGCACTCCCTGCGGCTCGATGCCGGGGCGGCCGCCGCGCCCGAGCCGGGCCCCGAGCCTGCCGCCCTCCCCCCCGGCATCGTGCCGCTCGAGGAGATGGAGCGCGAGCTGGTGCGGCGCGCCATGCAGGCGGCGGGAGACAACCAGACCCGCGCCGCCGAGCTGCTCGACATCACCCGCGACCAGCTGCGCTACCGGCTGAAGAAATTCGACATGCGGCACGACGACTGACCGGAAGCGGCACGATCCTTGCGAAGTCATGCCGGCGGAGATCCCGCCGCGTGCGCCTACTCGTCCTCGACCCCAGCCACATCCTGGCCTGGATCGTTCGTCACGAGCACCCGGATCTCGAGGTCGACGAGGCAGCCGATTTCGACGAGGCCGCCCGCCGGCTCGCCGAGCGACCGCCGGACGCCGCCCTGGTCAGTTTGCCGCCGGCCAGCGTGCCGTGGCACGAGTTCCAGCGCCGCTGCTCCGGCCACCACCCCGCCGTGCCGGTGCTTTACGAGAGCTGCCTGCCGGTCGACCGCACCGCCGTCGGGCTCGACGAGGGCGACGGCTGGGCCGAGTTCCTGCTCAAACCGGCCAGCCGCGCCGAGCTGGCGGCGGCGCTCGACCGGCTGCTCGCCGCGGCCGCTGTCGCCGAGGCGCGGCCGCTCAGTCCGCGGCGCGGGTCGTGAAGCTCCAGCGGCGGGGCTCGGCAACCTCCCCTTCGGTGTCTCGGAAGAGCCGGTACTGGGAGCTGTTGAGCCAGATCACGTAGGTGCGCCCCGGTTCGAGCTTCACCGGCAGGGCGGCGGTGCGCCCGTCGGCTTCGAAGTAGGCGGCGCCGGTGGTGGCGGGAAAGCTGTCCCCCCCTTCGGTCACCCACGACCAGCTTGCCTCCATCGGCCGGTCGAAGGTCGCCCGCAGCACGGCGAGGGACGGATCGACGTCGACCGCGCCGTCGGCCGGCGCCAGCTCGATCACCCGCGGCGCCGTGCGACGGTGCGCCGAAACCGGCGTCAGACCCCCGGCGGGGGTCGCGCCGCGGGTCGAGAAGGTCCAGCGCACCGGCTCGGCCGACACCCCCTGCGGATCGCGGAAGTACGGGTACTGGGGCGAGTTCACCCAGAGAACGTAGTCGCGCCCCGGCTCGAGCGTGACGGCGACGGTGTTGGTGGTGACCGCCTCGTCCCAGGTCGACTCGCCCACCTCGGGCGCCGTCGACGGGTTCTCGATCACCCAGGCCCACCCCTGCGGGTCCATCGGCCGGTCGAAGCGGACGGCGAGCGAAGTGCGTCTCGCGTCGACGTCCGTCGCGCCGAGTGGCGGGTCGAATTCGACGGCGCGCGGCGCCCCGGCGGCTGGCACCGTCTCGACGGCGAGCGCCGGCGCCGGGGCACGCTCCCGGCAGCCGCCCGCGGCAAGCGCCAGCAGGAGGAGCGCGAGGGCGGCGGGGAGCGGCGATTGCGGAAGTACAGCGAGTCGGCTCACGATTGCTATCCTAGCCACGAAACCTCCGGAGGCCTGCGCCCATGAATCGAATCTTCGTCACCGCGACCCTCGCCACCGCCACCCTGATCGCCGGCGGCTGCAATCGCCAGCCCGCGCTCGACGTCCAGGAGGCGCCCGAGACCGCTGCCGCACCCGCCCCGGCCGGCATGGCGCCGGCCCACGAGTCGGCTGCCGCCGGGACCGATCCGCTGCCCGCCGGCCATCCGCCGATCGACCCGGCCGCCGCCGGCACCGCCGGCTTCGAGATCGCACCGGTCGATCCGACGCTCGGCCAGGGGGAGGCCGGCATGGCCTGGACGGCGCCCGCCGACTGGGTCTCCGAGCCGCCGGCCAACTCGATGCGCCGGGCCCAGTACCGCGTCCCCGGTCCCGGCGGCGACGGCGAGTGCGTCGTCTTCTACTTCGGCCCCGGCCAGGGGGGCGAGCCGATGGCCAACGCCGAGCGCTGGGCCAGCCAGTTCCTTCCCGCCGGTGGCGGCGACCCGGTGGCGGCGATGAAGTCGAGCACCATCGACGTCGGCGGCATCCCGGTACTGCTGGTCGAGACGGCCGGGACCTTCCAGGCCGGCAGCATGATGGGCGGCCCGGTCACCGAGAAGCCGGGGTACTCGCTGCTCGGCGCCGTGGCCCAGGGGCCGGACGCCAACTGGTTCTTCAAGTTCACCGGCCCCACGGCGACGGTCGAAGCGCAGCGGGCCGCCTTCGACGCCCTGCTCCGGTCGCTCCGGACGGGCGGCTGACCGCCCCCCCAGCGGGCGGTGCGCACGGCCCTTGCGGCGGACAGAATCGACCTCGCTCCGCGCCCCGAAACCGGTGCGGCGTGCCCGGGCGCGAAGGCCTCGGGGGGTACGCCGCGAGTAAAGGAGTCTGGTCAGATGAAGAAACTGGGGTTCGTCTGGGGCGCACTCGCGCTGCTCGCCGTCTTCGCGACGTCCGCGGGCTTTGCCGCGACGGCCAAGGAGGCGCCCGCTACCGTCACGATCGACGACTGCGTCGTCAAGAAGGCGGCGGTGGAGTTCCCGCACGGCACGCACGCCGAGAAGATCGCCTGCAACGCCTGCCATCACACGCAGGAGAACCTGAAGGCGGACAGCACCGAAGAGGTCGCCACCTGCGCCTCCTGCCACACGGCACCCGAGAAGGCCGAGACGCCGAAGTGCTCCGAAATGAGCCTGACCAAGAACCCCTTCCACCTCGGCTGCGTCAACTGCCACAAGGAAGAGGTCAAGAAGGACGCCACCATCAAGGCGCCGACCAAGTGCGACGATTGTCACCCCAAGGGGTGACGGACTGAAGCAGGGACCGGGCCCCGCGTCCGGCCGGAGGGAACGACGCCCCCGCAGCGCCGAAAGGCCGCGGGGGCGTCGCTGTATGCGGCCCCGGAAGGGAGGAGCGGAGGCACGCTCCGGCTCAGGGCCGGAAGTGGGAGAATCCGCGGGTGCAGAGCTCCCCCGTTCACGTCATCGGCGCCGGCCTGGCGGGCAGCGAGTGCGCCTTCCAGCTCGCCTCGCGCGGCGTCCCGGTGGTGCTGCACGAGATGCGGCCGCTGGTCACCACCGGCGCCCACCACACCGACCGCTGCGCCGAGCTGGTCTGCTCGAACTCGCTGCGCAGCGACGATCCCGAGCACGCCGCCGGCCTGCTCAAGCGCGAGATGGCGGCGTTCGACTCGCTGGTGATCGGCGCGGCGCGCCTCCACGCCGTGCCCGCCGGCAGCGCCCTGGCGGTCGATCGTGACCTTTTTGCCGGGGAGATCACCCACCGCCTCGCCGCCCTGCCCGGCGTCGAGCTGCGACGCGGCGAGGTGACCTCGCTGCCCGAAGGGGACGTCGTCCTGGCCACCGGCCCGCTCACCTCGCCGGCGCTGGCGGCGCGCCTCGGCGAGCTGCTCGGCACCGACTATCTCTACTTCTACGACGCCATCGCGCCGATCGTCGACGGCGAGAGCCTCGACCAGTCGAGCCTCTTCTGGGCCTCGCGCTACGACAAGGGGAGCGGCGACGACTACCTCAACGTGCCGCTCGACCGCCCGGGCTACGAGCAGTTCCACCGCCAGCTCGTCGAGGCCGAAGTTCTGCCGCTGCACGACTTCGAAAAGGGGCTCTTCTTCGAGGGGTGCCTGCCGATCGAGGAGCTCGCGCGGCGCGGCGTCGACACCCTGCGCTACGGGCCGATGAAGCCGGTCGGCCTGCGCGGCCCCGACGGACGGCGCCCGTGGGCGGTGGTGCAGCTGCGCGCCGAGACACTCGAGCGGCGCCACTTCAACCTGGTCGGCTTCCAGTCGCGCATGAAGTGGCCCGACCAGCAGCGCGTCTTCGCCACCCTGCCCGGCTTCGCCGCGGCCGAGTTCGTCCGCCTCGGCCAGATCCACCGCAACACCTTCGTCAACTCGCCGCGCGGCCTCGACCCGCGCTTCCGCGTCCGCTCGCAGCCGCGCGTGCGCCTGGCCGGACAGATCACCGGCGTCGAGGGATACCTCGAATCGGCGGCCACCGGCCTCGCGGTGGCGCTCGACCTGCTGCGCGAGCGACGCGACCTGCCGCTCGACCCGCCGCCGCCGACCACCGGCCTCGGCGCGCTGGTGCGCCACCTGACCGAGTCCGACCCCGACCACTTCCAGCCCGCCAACGTCCACTACGGCCTCTTCCCGCCCCTCGAACCGGAACCGCCGAAGCGCGAACGCCGCGCCGCCCACGCGGCCCGCGCGGCCCGCGACCTGGCGGCCTGGAGGGAGCGGTGCGGGATCTGATCCACCGCTTCCTCGCCCACCTCGGCGAGGAGCGCGGCCTGTCGCCGCACACCGTGGCCGGCTACGGCCGAGACCTCGAACGATTCGCCCGCTTCCTCGGCCGCGACTTCCTCGACCGGCCGATCGAGCAGGTGACGGCGGGCGACGTCGATCGCCTCGCGGTGCGCTCCTTCCTCGCCGCGCTCGCCCGCGACGGCGTCGGGCCGCGCAGCCAGGGGCGCGCCCTGGCGGCCCTGCGCACGTTCTTCTCCTGGGCCTGCCGGATCGGCGAGGCGGCGGCCAACCCGGCGTCGCGGGTGCGCACGCCGAAGGCGCCGCAGCGCCTGCCACGCCACCTGCGCCCGGGCGAGATCGAGACGCTGCTCGAAGCGCCGGCCGGCGACAGCACGCCGCTGGCGGCGCGCGACCGCGCCCTGCTCGAGCTGCTCTACGCCGCCGGCCTGCGCGTCTCGGAGCTGGTGTCGCTCGACTGGGAAGACGTCGACCTCAAATCCCGGGTCCTGCGCGTGATCGGCAAGGGGGGGCGCGAGCGGATGGTTCCCTTCGGCCGCCCGGCCGCCGCCGCGCTCGTCGAGTGGCGCCGCCACTGGGAAGACGTCCGGGGTGCTGCCGGCGACGACCAGCCGATCTTCCTCAACGCGCGCGGCGGCCGGCTCACCGACCGCTCGGTACGCCGCGTCCTCGACCGCTGGGTGGCGGCCTCGGCGACCGCCGCCGGCGTCCACCCGCACGCCCTGCGCCACACCTTCGCCACCCACCTGCTCGAGCGCGGCGCCGACCTGCGGGCGATCCAGGAGCTGCTCGGCCACGCTTCGATCACCACCACCCAGCGCTACACCCACGTCGACGTCGACCGCCTGCTGGCGGTCTACCGCGACGCGCATCCGCGCGCCCGCGGCGCCGCCGGCCCGACGGAGAAGCCATGAATTGCGACATCGCCCTGGTGACCTGGCGCGAGCTGCCCGAGCTCGATCCCGACGACCGGCCACTCGCCGCGGCGCTGCGGGCACGCGGGCACCGGGTGGAGATCGTCGCCTGGGACGATCCGGGGTTCGACTGGGCGGGGGCACGCCTGGTGCTGCTGCGCAACCCCTGGGACTACTTCCACCGGGCGGCGGAGTTCCTCGCCTGGGCCGGGCGGGTCGACGCCGTGACCCGGCTGCTCAACCCGCTCGCCGCGGTGCGCTGGAACCTCGACAAGCGTTACCTGCTCGAGCTGGCCGACCGCGGCGCGCCCGTGGTGCCGACTCGGCGGCTGCCGCGCGGCAGCCGCTGCGACTTCGCGGCGCTGCTCGAGGCCTCGGGCTGGGACGCTGCGGTGGTCAAGCCGGCCGTCTCGGCCGACTCCTGGGAGACCCTCGTCGTGCGGCAGGGGGAGACCGCGCGGGGGCAGGCGCACATCGATCGCCTGCTGCCCGAGCGCGACCTGCTGGTCCAGCCCTTCCTCGCCGCGGTCGAGTCGAGCGGCGAGCACTGCCTCGTCTACCTCGATGGCGCCTTCTCGCACGCCGTCGGCAAGAACCCGCTCACCCGGGGCGGCCGCTGGGCGGGCCTGCCCGAGGGGGTGCCGGTCGAGGCCGCGCCCGACGAGCTCGCCGCCGCCGCGGCCGTCCTCGACGCCGCCACGGCCGCCCTGGTTCCCGCCGGCGGCGACGACCTGCTCTACGCCCGGGTCGACCTGGTGCGCGGGTCCGACGGCCGGCCGCTGCTGCTCGAGCTCGAGCTGGTCGAGCCGACCCTCTTTCTCGCCGACCACCCGGCGGGTCTCGCCCGCCTCCTGGCCGCCCTCGAGCGCCACCTCCCCCCCGGCGACCAACCGGAGTAGTCTCCGGCCAGGCTCATGCCCGACAGCAGCGGCGGCAATCCCTGGCGCGTGGCGTTCGACAACGGCCACGAGGCGATCGTCATCGTCCAGGACGAAGTCTTCCGGGTCGCCAACGCGGCGGCCGAGCGGGTCAGCGGCTATCCCGTCGACCGCCTGGTGGGCCGGCGCTTCCTCGAGATCGTCCACCCCGGGGACCAGGCCCGCGCCACGGAGAGCTATCGCCGCCGGCTCGCCGGCGACCTCAGCGAACAGAGTTTCCTCTTCCGCATGATTCACGCCGACGGCTCGCTGCGCTGGATCGAGGCGCATTCGGTGCCGATCGAGTGGGAGGGGCGGCCGGCCCTGCTCGGGTTCTTCGCCGACGTCAGCGTCCGCGAGGCGGACTCCGCGCAGCTCGCCCAGCACAGCCGGATGATGGAGCGCATCGCCGAGCTGTCGCCGCAGTTCATCTTCGTCTACGACTACGAGCGTGGCCGCGACGTCTACATCAATCGCTCGGTGCCCGCCGCCCTCGGCTTCGACGCCGCGCAGGAGGCGGCCCTCGCCCCCTACCCCTTCTCCCGCCTCTGCCACCCCGAGGACCTCACCGCGGTGCTCGACCGCGACACCCGCTGGGCCGGCGTGCCGGACGGCGGCGTCGACACCTTCGAGTTCCGCCTGCGCGCCGCCGACGGCAGCTGGCGCTGCTTCCGCAGTCTCAGCACCCCGTTCCGGCGCGACGCCGAGGGGCGGGTGGTCCAGATGCTCGGCATCAGCGAGGACATCACCGACCAGCGGCGCGCCGAGGCCGACCTGCGACGCAGCGAGCGGCTGGCGCAACTGGCGGTGGTGACCAGCGGCCTGGCGCACGACTTCGGCAACCTGCTGACGCCGATTCTCGGCCGCGCCGAGCTGCTGCTCGCCCAGCTCCCTTCGGACTCGGAGCTGCGCGTCCACGCGGCGGCCATCCGCAGCGCCGCCGGGCGCGCCGCCGAGCTGCTCGACGATCTGCTCGCCTCGGCCGGACACCGCACGGTCGAGTTGCGCACCGTCGACCTCGGCGAGCTGACGCGCGAGATCGTCGACCTCCTGCGCCCGACCTTGCCGGCCGGCGTGGCACTCGAGCTGGCGCTCACCCCCGGCCTGCCGCCGATCGCCGGCGACGCCGGGCAGCTGCGGCAGGTGCTGCTCAACCTGCTGACCAACGCGCTCGACGCCATCGGCGGGCGGGTCGCCGACATCGGCCAGCGCGGCCTGGTGCGGGTCGCCACCGCGCGGCGGCGCCTCGACGCCGCCACGCTGGCCACCTTCGCGCCCGCCCTCCACCTGACCGGCGACGAGGCGATCGAACTGTCGGTGCGCGACAACGGCGTCGGCATGGACGAAGCCACCCGCGCCCGCCTGGCCGAGCCCTTCTTCACCACCAAGCCGCGCGGCCGCGGTCTCGGCCTCGCCTCGGCCTTCGGCATCCTGCGCGCCCACGGCGCCGCGCTGGCGATCGACTCGGCCCCCGACCAGGGGGCGACCTTCCGCGTCCTGTTCCCCCTCGCCGCCTCCCGTCCCCCGGGGTGAGCGGCCGGCGGCCGGGGCCAGCCGCGCCCGCAGCGCTTGCTAGACTCGCCGCCGATGCGCGCCCTGCACGCCACCACCGTCCTGCTCGTCCGCCGCGACGGCCGGGTGACCATGGTCTCCGACGGCCAGGTGACGCTCGGCGAGGCCGTGGTGAAGACCACCGCCGCCAAGGTCAAGCGGGCCGGCAAGGGGAAGATCCTGGTCGGCTTCGCCGGCGGCGCCGCCGACGGGCTGGCGCTGTTCACCCGCTTCGAATCCAAGCTCGAGGAGTTCAACCAGAACCTCGAACGCTCGGTCGTCGAGCTGGCGCGCGACTGGCGCACCGACCGCGCCCTGCGCCAGCTCGAGGCGGTCATCCTGGTGGCCGACGCCGAGCGGAGTTTCCTGCTCTCCGGCCAGGGGGACCTGCTGCAGCCCGACGAGGACGGCCTGCTGGCGATCGGATCGGGCGGCAACTTCGCCCTCGCCGCGGCGCGGGCGCTGCTGCGCCACACCTCGCTCGACGCGCGCGCCATCGCCATCGAGGCGATGCGCGTCGCCGCCGAGCTGTGCATCTACACCAACGATCGACTGACCCTCGAGGAACTCTGAGGTGACGCCCGGGGAGGGGCGCTCCGCGCCGCCGCTCGAGACGGCGACTCCGCGGCAGATCGTCGCCGAGCTCGACCGGCACGTCGTCGGCCAGGCCGCAGCAAAGCGGGCGCTCGCCATCGCGCTGCGCAACCGCTGGCGGCGCCAGCAGCTGCCCGCGGAAGTGGCCGACGAGATCGTTCCCAAGAACATCCTGATGATCGGCCCCACCGGCGTCGGCAAGACCGAGCTGGCGCGCCGGCTGGCGAAGCTGGCCCGGGCGCCGTTCCTCAAGGTGGAAGCCTCGAAGTTCACCGAGGTCGGCTACGTCGGCCGCGATTGCGAGTCGATGATCCGCGACCTCGCCGAGATCGCCGCCGCGATGGTGCGCGCCGAGATGCGCGAGCAGGTGGCGCCGGTGGCCGCCCGCCACGCCGAGGAGCGCCTGGTCGCCCTGCTGGTGCCGCAGGCCCCCGGGTACGGGCCGGCGAGCACCCAGGGCGCCGAGGACCTGACCGCGACGCGCGAGAAGATGCGCGACAAGCTGCGCTCCGGGGCGCTCGACGCTCGCGAAGTCGAGGTCGACGTCGAGGAGAACGTCGCCCCGAGCCTCGAAATGTCCGGTCCGCAGGGGATCGAGGAGGTCGGCATCAACCTGCGCGAGATGATGCCCGGCCTCTTCTCGCGGCGCCAGCGCCGCAAGATGCCGATCGCCGAGGCGCGCGCCGTGCTCGAAGCGGAGGAGATCGACAAGCTGATCGACCGCCAGCAGGTGTCGCGCGAGGCGCGCCACCGGGTCGAACAGACCGGCATCGTCTTCCTCGACGAGCTCGACAAGGTGGCCGGGCGCGAGCGCGGCGGCGGCGGTCCCGACGTGTCGCGCGAGGGGGTGCAGCGCGACTTGCTGCCGATCGTCGAGGGGACGACGGTGACGACGCGTCAGGGACCGGTGCGCACCGACCACATCCTCTTCGTCGCCGCCGGCGCCTTTCACGTCGCACGGCCGTCCGACCTGATCCCCGAGCTGCAGGGGCGCTTCCCGATCCGCGTCGAACTCGAGGCCCTCCGCGAGGAGGACCTGGCGCGCATCCTCACCGAGCCGGAGAACGCCCTCACCCGCCAGTACACCTCGCTGCTCGGCGCCGAAGGCGTGCGGCTCGTCTTCGCGCCCGACTCGATCACCGAAATCGCCCGCCTCGCGGCCGAGGTCAATCGCGGCACCGAGAACATCGGTGCCCGGCGCCTCGCCACCCTGCTCGAGCGGCTGCTCGAGGAGGTCTCCTTCAACGCACCCGAGATGCAGGGCGTCGAACTGGTCGTCGACGCGGCGTTCGTGCGTCGCGCCCTCGCCGATCTCGTCGCCAGTCAGGATCTCTCCCGCTATGTCCTCTGACTTCCGCCGCCCGCGCCTGCGCCGCACCGCCCCGCTCGCCGCCGTCCTGCTCGTCGTCCTCGCCGGCTGCGGCAAGAAGGGGGATCCGATGCCGGCGCCGCGATCGATCCCGGCCACCGTGCAGGACCTCACGCTGCGCCAGCGGGGCGAACAGGTGCTGCTGGAGTTCGCCCACCCGACTTCGACGGTGGCCGGCCTGCCGCTGGCCGGCCTCGATTCGGTTTCCCTGCTCGAGCTCGAGCGGCCGGCTCCGGCCGAAGGGGCGACCGTCACCGTGGTCGACGCCGAGCTGGCGGCGGCTCGGCCGGTGGCCGAGCTCTCCGGCGCCACGCTTTCGGGCGCCCTGGTCGGCGACCGGGTGCGCATCGCCGCCCTGCTCCCCTCGCCGCTGCCCGAGCCGGCGGTGGCGCGGGTCTACGTCGTGCGCACGCGTGCCGCCACGCCGAAGGGCCCGGGCGAGCTGTCCGGGTTCTCCAACCGGGCGATCCTCGTGCCGCGACCGGCTCCCCCGGCTCCCGCCTCGTTCGACGTCGCGGCCGAGCGTGACGGCATCCGTCTGAGCTGGTCGCCGGTCGAGGCGGCCGCGGGTGGCTACGCGGTCTATCGCCGGCCGGCGGTGCAGCCCGACTGGGGCGCGCCGCTCGTCAGTCTCGATTCGACCGTCACCCAATGGCAGGACATCGGGGCGAAGTACGGCCAGCGCTACATCTACACCGTGCTGGCCCTGGCGCAGGCCGAGCCGCCGATCGAGAGCGCGCCGCGCAGCGAGCGCGAGGTCGACTACCAGGATCGCTTCCCCCCTGCCACGCCCGGTGGCCTGCGCGCCGTGGCACTGCCGGGCGAGGTGCGCCTGCTCTGGGAGGCGAGCCCGGACGCCGACGTGACGGGCTACCGGATCGAGCGGGCCACCGGGGACGGCGACTTCGTGCCCCTGCCGGGCGCCCCGGCGACCGGTCTCGAGCAGGTCGACAGCGGACTCACCACCGGCTTGCGCTACCGCTACCGCGTCCTGGCAATCGACTCTGCCGGCAACCTTTCGGCGCCGAGCGCGCCGGCCGAAGCCGTGCTGCCGTGAGCCGGGCGGTCAAGGTCTCCGGCGGGGGCAACGACTTCCTCGCCCTGATCGAGCCGGATCGCCTGCCGACCTGCGCCGAGATCGCCGCCTGGTGCGCCCGCGGGCTGTCGATCGGCGCCGATGGCCTGTTCGTCCTGGCGCGCGACGGCGGGCGGGTGCGGATGGACTACTGGAACGCCGACGGCCGGCCAGCCGCCCTGTGCATCAACGGCACGCGCTGCGCGGCACGGCTCGCCTTCGACCTCGGCTGGGCGGCAGAGAAGGCGACGATCGTCACCGGCGCCGGGCCCTTCCCCGCCCGGCCGGCAGGCCCGACCGGCATCGCGCTCGAGCTGCCGCCGCCCACCTCGCTGCCCCGCCACGTCGTCGCGCCGCTGCCGCCGCGCGCCGTCGAGGGGTGGTTCGTGACGATCGGCGTGCCGCATTACGTCGTTCTCTGGCCCGACGGCCTCGCCGACTGCCCGGTCGCCGAGCTCGGCCCGCGCCTGCGCCGGCACGAGCTGTTCGGCGTCGCCGGCACCAACGTCGACTTCGTCCACTTCCCGGCGCCGCAGCGGATGGAGATCCGCTCGTTCGAACGCGGCGTCGAGGCCGAGACCCTCGCCTGCGGCACCGGCATCCTCGCCGCGGTCGGCGTCGGGCTGCAGCTCGACCTCGCCCGCCTGCCGGTGACGGTCCTGACCGCCGGCG
>JAIOJQ010000173.1 GCA_019911865.1 Thermoanaerobaculia bacterium | reverse complement strand
GTGGAATGCCCGAGATCGCCGAGGCGACCACCGGCAGGCCGCTCGCCATCGCCTCGAGGATGACGTTCGGCAGCCCGTCGACGTTGCCGCGGCGGTCGTGCACCGCCGGCAGGACGAACAGGTCCGCGGCCCGGTAGAGATCGGGCAGGGTGTCGTGCAGAACCGGCCCGGGAAAGTGCACTCGACCGGCCCACGGCGAGGCGGCGGCGCGGAACTCGGCGAGCCGATCGCCCCCGCCCGCGAGGACCAGGTGGACCGCCGGGAACTCCGCCATCAGCTGCGGCAGGATCTCCATCAGGCGGTGGAACCCCTTCTTGGTCGCCATCCGGCCGACGCCGAGAATCAGCGGCGCCGCCGCCGGGATCTCCAGACGCTGCCGCCAGATCCCGCGCCGCGCCGGATCGGGCCGGAAGAGCTCGACGTCGACGCCGTAGGGAATGACGTGGCTGCGTCCGGCGGGCAGCCCGAGCGACGCGACGCGCTCTGCCAGCTCGGGCGAGCAAGCGGTCATCACGGCGGTGCGCCGCAGCACCCGGCCGACCGCCAGCCGCACCCCCGGCCGCTCGGCGAGAAAGACGTCGCTGCCATGCAGGCCGATCGCCAGCGGCACGCGGCGCGCCGCGGGCCGGGCGGCGAGTCCGTTGGGGACCACCCAGTGGGCGTGTACGAGATCCCAGCCGCCGCCGGCCAGCTCGCGCCGCAGCGCCCGGCGGGCGGCCAGCAGGTAGAGCGGCGTCACCAGCAGCGCCGCCGGCCGTGTCGCCTCGTCGGCGCGCAGCGAGCGGCCGTAGCCGAGCACCTCGCAGCGCCGCGGCGCGTAGCGAAAGGCACGCGCCTCGACGCCGGCCTCGTCCCAGGCCGCCGGCACGTCGGGACCGCTAGGCAGCAGGACGCGAACCCGGTCGCCGCCGCGCACCAGCGCTCGCGCCAGATCGCGAATGAACGGGCCGGCGCTGTCGTGCGCCGACCGGGGATAGGTCTGGGTCAGGAAGAGGACCGAGAGGGGACGGCGGCTAATCGAGGATCTCCCGCACGGAGTAGCTGTCCGCCCGCTCGAAGGTCTTGTGGGTCATCATCTCGGCCAGCAGGCCGGTGGTCAGCACCTGCACGCCGAGCAGCATGAGCAGGACGCCGAAGATGAGCAGCGGCCGGTTCGACAGCGACTCGCCGCGGAAGGCCCACAGGAAGGCGAGCCAGGCGTCGATGACGAAGCCTACGGCGAATGCGGCCATGCCGATCGCCCCGAAGAGGTGCAGCGGGCGGCGCGTGTAGCGGGTGATGAACAGCACCGTCAGCAGGTCGAGCAGCCCCTTGTAGAAGCGATCCCAGCCGTACTTCGAGACGCCGCTGCGGCGCGGATGGTGGCGCACCGCCAGCTCGCCGATGCGGAATCCGCGCCGCGCCGCCAGCACCGGGATGTAGCGGTGCAGCTCGCCGTAGATCGGCACCTGCTCGAGCACCTCGCGGCGGTATGCCTTGAAGCCGCAGTTGAAGTCGTGCAGGTCGACCTGGGCGACGCGCCGCGTGGCCCAGTTGAACAGGCGTGACGGAACGGTCTTCGAGAGCGGATCCCGGCGCTCCTTCTTCCAGCCGGAGACGAGGTCGAGCTCGCCGTTCTCCACCGCTTCGAGCAGGCGCGGAATCTCCTCCGGATCGTCCTGCAGGTCGCCGTCGAGGGTCACCACGAAGCGGCCGCGAGCGCGGTCGAACCCGGCGGTCAGCGCCGCCGCCTTGCCGAAGTTGCGCCGCAGGCGGATCAGCTTGATGCGCGCGTCCCGCTCCCGGGCGGCACGGATCCGCTCGACCGTCGCGTCGCGCGAGCCGTCGTCGACGAAGAGGATCTCGAAGCTGCGTCCCAGGCCGTCGAGCACGCGCGCCACCCGCGCCGCCAGCTCCTCGACCGTGCCCTCCTCGTCGAGCACCGGCACCAGCACGCTGACGTCGAGGTCGACCACCGGGGGAAGGCGGTCCGGTTCGGCGGCGGTGAGGGTCGGGGCGGTCGTCATCGCGGGGGCCGGTGCCGCCCCGGGGGCGGAGCGGACCCGCAGTCTATCAATCCGCGCGCCGCCGGGGGGCGCCGCGGCGGCCCCGGAAGCGGCCTCACCGGCCGCGGAGTGCGATAGGGTCGCCGCCGGAAAACGGCGCCCCGATCCGATGGTCCCCTTCGTCCAGCTCCTCACCGGACCGTTCAACTTCCTGCTGCGGGACCCGGAGGAGGTCCGCAGGATCCTGCCCGACGCCGAGCGCTCGCTGCCGCCGCTCCACCGCGTCTACCTCGAGGACGAAGCGGCGACGCCGCTGCTCGGCTTCCCGGTCCTCTCCACTCCCGAGCTCGACGCCCTCGAACGCGCCTTCGAGCAGTACGTCATCCAGGAGGAGGAGGTCGAGCTGGCGATCCTCCAGCGCTCCGCCTTCGACTCGCCGGCTTTCCAGGGGGCCTGGGAGCGCTATCGGCTGCTGCTCATGCGCGCCGCCGAGAACGTCACCACCGCCAGCTACGGGCGCAGCTTCCCGGCGATCTTCTGGCTCTGGCACTCCGGCACCATGGCGCGGGTCCTGCGCGAGACGCCCAAGCGGTACCTGCGCCGGGACGCCACCGCCGGCCGCGACTGGGGGGACCTCCTCAAGTACCGCGTCTACCAGAAGGTCATCGACCGGCTCACCAACCTCAACTACGAGCTGGCGCAGCGCCTGTCGAGCGACACCGACGAGGAAGAGGAACAGCTCTTCCCCGCCCTGTTCACCCGCATGCGCGACAACGTGCTGATCCTCTCGGAGACGCACGTCAGCCCCAATCTGGCCGAGCTCTCGAGCTACTTCAACGGCTGTCTGCGCCTCGACGGCAGGGACTTCCGGACCCGCCTGCTGCGCCTGGTCGAGTGGTACGCCACCGAGTTGCACCACGATCCGGAGCTGGCCCGTCTGGCGGGCGTCCTCGGCCTGCCGCGCACCGACGACCCGCGCACCCACCTGAACCGGCCGGGCATGGTGACCTTTCTCGCCGCCCGACCCGGCTGGGACCCCGACCAGCTGCTCTCGCCGCAGCTGGTCCACGTCTGGGAGAACCTGCTGCTCAAGCTCAAGGAGTTCGAGCTGCTGCAGGCGATGCGACGCTCGATCGTCGTCTGCGAGCGGCGGGGCGAGGATCTCGTCGGCCAGGTCCGCCAGCCGCGCGCCGGCACCAGCCAGGCCGAGTGGCTCACCCTCTCGCCGAGCACCCGGCCGCTCGACTTCATGGCCCCCTGGGTGGTCGACCCGGTCGTCTCCCGCTTCGGCCTGATCTACGACATCTCCGACTTCACCGAAACGGTCACCATGCTGCGCCGCTCGGGCACTCTCGAGCAGGACCGCTCGTTCCGCATGATGTTCCGCTTCCAGCGCAAGGTGAACCGCCTGGCCACCCAGCATCGGGCCAAACTGGAGAAGTACCTCGGCGACGGCGCCTTCTACTCGAGTCGCGAGGCGCGCTACCTGGTCGGGCTCGCCATCCTGATCCAGCGCGCCTACCGCGAGGCGCTGACCCGCGGTTTCCCGTTCAGCAAGGGGCTGCGCATCGCGCTCAACCACGGCCAGTACCGCCTGCTGCCGATCCGTATCGGCGTCTCCACGGAGTCCGAGCGGTACGAGTTCTTCGGCCACGGCGTGGTCGAGCTGACCCGCCTGACCACCGGCAAGGGGCATCGCGACATCGAGGAGATCCGCAACCTGCTGATCATCAACGGCTACCCGGAGGCGACGGTCAACCGGTTCTTCGCCCCGATGTACCAGCACAACGCCGACGTGGTCGACAAGCAGGAGCAGAAGCGCGGCTTCTACGCCTACATCAACAGCAACGGATCGCTGGTCAACGAGGGCATCGTCGCCACTGGCGAGCTGGTCTCCCGGCTCGCCGGCGAGAAGGCTTTCGACCGAATCTTCCGGCTGGTCGACGGCGATCGCACCTGGATCGCGGTCAAGCTCGAGGTGCCCGGCCACAGCCTGCTCGCCGGTTTCCGCAAGCTCGGCATGGCGCAGCTCAAGGGGCTCGACAACACGCCGATCTACGAAATCGTCGACGCCGGGCTGTGGGGAGACCACACGCTGCTCGAGCTGCGCGGCGGCGACCTGGTGGATCTCGTCGAACGGGAGTTCCGGGCCACGCTCGGAGCGTGAAATCATCGCGCGGGAGGACGTGACAAGTGAGCACCGACGGAGTCTGGCAAGTCGATCTGGAGGGATTTCCGGCGCCCCGGCGCGGCAAGGTGCGTGACGTCTTCGATCTCGGCGATCGGCTGCTCATCGTCGCCAGCGACCGGCTTTCGGCCTACGACCACGTCCTGCGGCCGGCCATCCCCGGCAAGGGGAAGATCCTCAGCCAGCTGACCAACTACTGGTTCTCGCGCCTCGCCGGCGTGGTCGAGAACCATCTCGTCACCGCGTCGGTCGACGAGTTTCCTCCCGAGCTGCGCCGCCACGCGGAGCTGCTCCGCGGCCGCTCGGTGATCGCGCGCAAGGCGGAGGTGATCCCCTTCGAGTGCGTGGCACGCGGCTTTCTGGCCGGCAGCGGCTACCGCGAATACCGCGCCGGCGGCAACGTCTGCGGCGTCCCCCTGCCCGCCGGCCTGGAGCGGGCGAGCCGCCTGCCCGAGCCGATCTTCACCCCGGCCACCAAGGCCGAGTCGGGGCACGACGAGAACGTCTCCTTCGCCCACGTCGCCGACGCGCTCGGCGGCGAGGTCGCGGGTCGCCTGCGCGAGCTGACGCTCGCCCTCTACCGGGCGGGCGCGGCGCGCGCCGAGGAGGCCGGCCTGCTGCTGGCCGACACCAAGTTCGAGTTCGGCTGGATCGACGGCGAGATCACCCTGATCGACGAGGCGCTCACCCCGGACTCGTCGCGCTACTGGGAAGCTTCGGCCTGGCGCCCCGGAACCGAACCGGTCTCCTTCGACAAGCAGTTCGTCCGCGACTGGCTCGACTCTGCCGGCTGGGACCGCGAATCCGCGCCCCCCGAGCTGCCGCCCGACGTCGTCGCGGGGACCCGCGCGCGCTACGCCGAGGCCTTCCGGCGCCTGACCGAAGCCGAGCCGGAGGACCTCTGATTCCGGCGCTGTCCACCGGATCGCCGGTATTTCCGGCCGAGAAGATCCGCGCCATCCACGAAGCCGTGGACAGCGGAGAGGTGGGCATCGTCTTCCAGCCCATTGCCGACGTCCGGCGCCGCCGACTGCACGCCTACGAGGCTCTCGCCCGTCCGCGCACCGGCATCTTCGCCTCGACGCCGGAGATGTTCGAAGTCGCTATCCAGGCCGGGCGCATCGCCGAGCTGGGGCACCTGCACCGCGAGCAGGCGGTGCGCCGGTGCGTCGGCTACTCGCTGTTTCTCAACATCCACCCGCACGAGTTCGACTACGGCTGGCTGGTGCGCCCGGACGACCCGATGTTCCGCCACAAGTGGCCGGTCACCCTCGAGATAACCGAGTCGGTGCCGCTCAAGTACTTCACCCAGTGCCACTCGGTGCTGGCCGAGATCCGCCGCAAGGGGATCGCGCTGGCCATCGACGACCTCGGAGCCGGCTACTCGAACCTCAAGTACATCGCCGACCTCGAGCCTGAGATCGTCAAGCTCGATCGCGACCTGATCGCCGGCCTGACCCCGGGCTCGCGCCCCTTCCGCCTCGTGCAGTCGATCGTCGACCTCTGCCACCGGATGGAAGCACAGGTGACCGCCGAGGGGGTCGAGACGGAGAGCGAGCTCGAGGCGGTGACCGAGCTCGAGGTCGACTTCGTGCAGGGCTACGTGTTCGGCCGCCCCGCCGACCCGCCCCCCGACCTCATCTGGCCCGGCACGCGGCGCTGAGGCGCGCCGTTCAGGCGGCGCCGATGCGCGCCGCCAGTTCCTCGACGGTGGCGATCTCGATCCGCTCGATTTCGGGGCGCGGCTGCAGCCCCTCGGTGCGGGTCATGAAGGCGCGGCGAAAGCCGTGCGAGGCCGCCTCGCGCAGCCGCGCGTCGGCGCCGCCCACCGGGCGGATCTCGCCCAGCAGCCCCACCTCGCCGAAGTAGACCGCGTCGGCCGGCAGCGGCACGCCACGCGCCGCCGAGACGAGCGCCGCGGCGACCGCCAGGTCCGCCGCCGGTTCGCGCACCAGCAGGCCGCCGACCACGTTGAGGAAGACGTCGCGGTCGGCGAGGCCCAGCCGCGCGAAGCGCTCGAGCACGGCGACCAGCAGGATGACGCGGTTCGAGTCGAGGCCGACCGACATGCGGCGCGGCGAAGGGAAGCTGGTCGGATGGACGAGCGCCTGCGCCTCGACCAGCAGCGGCCGCGAGCCGGTCAGCGTGGGCAGCACGGCCGAGCCCGGTGCCCCCTGCCGCCGCCGGGCGAGCAGCACCTTCGACGGGTCGGGCACCGGCTCGAGCCCGCTCTCGCGCATCTCGAACATCGCCAGCTCCCCGGTCGGCCCGAAGCGGTTCTTCGAGGCGCGCAGGATGCGGTACTCGGACTCGCGCTCCCCTTCGAAGGAGAGCACGGTGTCGACCAGATGCTCGAGCGACTTCGGTCCGGCGATCGTCCCTTCCTTGGTCACGTGGCCGACGAGAAACAGCGCCGCGCCGCTGCGCTTGGCGTACTCGACCAGCCGGTTGGCGCAGTGGCGCACCTGGCCGATCGAGCCGGGGGGGGACTCGAGCGCGTCGCTGCGCACGGCCTGGATCGAATCGACCAGCACGGCGCCGGGCGACGCCTGCTCGAAGGCGGCCAGCAGCGGTTCGAGGCGGGTTTCGCCGGCCACCAGCACCGCCGACGAGGCCGCGCCGAGCCGCTCGGCGCGCAGGCGCAGCTGGCGGGGGGACTCCTCGGCGCTGGCGTAGACGACCGGTCGGCCAGCGGCGGCCAGCCGCTCGGCGACTTGCAGCAGCAAGGTCGACTTGCCGATCCCGGGTTCGCCGGCGAGCAGCACCGCCCCGCCCTCGACCACCCCGCCACCGAGCACCCGGTCGAGCTGCGGCAACCCCGAGGGGGCGCGCACGACCTCGTCCTGCTCCACCTCGGCGAGCGGCACCAGCGTCGCGCCGCCGCCGGCGCGGCGGCTCGCGCATCTCCTCGACGAAGCTCGACCAGGCGCCGCACTCCGGGCAGCGCCCGAGCCACTTCGACGACTGGTATCCGCACGCCTGGCAGGCGTAGATCGTGCGTGGCGCGGCCATGAGACGCGAAGGCTACTGCGCCGGAGCCCGCGGCGCCAGTTCCCCGACGGCCTTCAGCGCGTGCCGAGCTCCCAGGCCTCGATCCCGCCGGTCTCGAAGCCGTCGACGAACAGGACGTGCGGCAGCTGGAGACGGACGGCGAAGCGGTCGCCCGAGCCGCGAATCTCGATCTTGAAGCCGCCGCCGGTGTACTCGGACGGGTCGACCGCCTGCCAGTCGACCACCGAGAGCACCGCGTCCGCCGGGAGGATCGGGACGACGGTCAGGTCGCCGGCGCTCGCCACGCCGCCCGCGATCACCGGTTCGACGGGGACGTTGACCTGGAAGACCGCCTCGACGTCGCCGTCGACGTCGAACTGGTCGAGGACCAGCAGCCCGTTGCCGTCGAGCCAGAGCCGCCGGGTCCAGGCATGAACGCCGTCGACCGGCTGCCAGGCTGGTGACAGGTCGGCGTCGACCCGCAGCCGGCCGCCGACGCGCCCGGCGGTCATCGTCGACGTGGTGTCGCGCCGCTGGGGCAAGGTCGCGCCGGCTCGCACGAAACGCACGAGGTTGTGGTGCTCGCTCTCCTGGACGATGCCGCTGTGGCTGAAGACGTTCTCGGTCACCGCCAGGAAGTCGCCGCGGAAGAGGTTGAAGGCCCCCTGGTCCTGGTGGGCGTGCGACTGGTCGAAGGTGCCGGCGACCAGGCTCATCCAGACCGCCTCCGCGCTCCAGTCGGTGCGGGCGAAGAGATGGCCGGCGCCGGTGGCTCGGTGGAAGTAGGCGCCCGGAGCCTGCTGGGCGCCGCTGGCCGGCAGCAGGTCGTGGCGGTAGTTGAAGCCGCCGGTCATCTCGCCGATCGAGATCCGGTCGAGCCACCAGGCGGCGCGGGCGCGCGCCGCGGCGGAGGTGCTCACGGCGCGCGCCTCGAGCACCAGCCGGCGGTGGTAGTCGTAGAGCCAGGGGTAGGACTCGCGCGCCAGGTCGCCGACCGGCGCGTAGCGGTCGAAGGTCGGCACCGTGGCGTGGATCCAGTAGTCGATCGTGTCGGTGAGGTGGGACGAAGCGGCGCCGAGGTCGCTGCCGGTCGAGTCGCGCCACAGGCGGTAGAGCTCGAAGACCCGCATGATGGCGACGCCGTAGCCGGTCCCCTCGCGGGTGCCCCCGCCCGGCAGCGCCGCGAAGTAGGCGACCAGTGGCGGCAGCTTCTCGTCTTCGAGCAGGTCCATCCAGACCGGGTTCTCGCTCGCCAGCGCCCAGTACATCGTCGCCTCGAGGAAGCTGAAGTAGTAGTTGTTGCCGGGATCGTCGGTCCCCCAGCCCGGCCACGGGTGCGGCACGCCTCCCCAGCTCGCCGTCTGGTGGTGCCAGATGTTCCACACCGTCTGCTCGGCGTAGGCCGCCCAGCGCTGGCGCTGGGTCGGGGTGAGCAGGTCGAAGCACCAGGCGCGCACCAGCGCGACGTCGTGGATGAACGGACCCGATTCGAGGTACTGGTCGCCGGCCACCGGCGGCGCCTGGCCGAGGGAGATGGCCGCTTCGGCAGCCGTCACCTGCTCTTCGACCGTGTCGATTGCCAGCTGCGCGTAGACGGGGTCGTCGGTCACCCGGTAGACGTAGACCGCGTCGGTGGCGGTGAAGCCGTAGGG
>JAIOJQ010000172.1 GCA_019911865.1 Thermoanaerobaculia bacterium | reverse complement strand
CGCCGCCCAGGCAGTGACGCTCGACGAGAGCGTCCGGGCGCTGAACCGCCCGGCTTCTCTCGCCTTCATCTTCGGCTTCGGGCTGTTCTTCGTCGCCGTCGGAGCGAGCGGATGGATCGGCTCGCGCGCGCTCGGCGTCTTCACCGGCATCGTCGCTGCCCTGGGCGGTCTCGGGGGGCTGCTCCTGATCCTCCGATTCGCGGCGTGACGCCCGCGGGCTGAATCCAGGCGGCGCCGTCGCCGCGCAACCGATGCCGCCGGGCCGGCAGGTCGGTCCGGCGCGCGCTCCCCTCCCGAGGATGCGGCGCTGACTTCAAGCTGCCAGGCGAGTGGCGGCCACCACGCCAGCTGCTCGTGACGGCGCTCCTCTCCCGCGCAGGACGCCTGCGGTCCAGTGCACGCCTGCCGAGGCGGCGCCGAGTCCTGTAGTTGCGAATCGGATGGCACCTGTTCAGCACCCGTTCCGCACTGCCCGGAGCTAGGTCGCCCAGAGAAAGGCGAGATCGATGACCATCATGAATCCCAGTATCAGTTGCAGCAGGCGCAGGGGGCCGCGGATCTCGCCGAGGTGGCGGCCTTCCCGGAGCATCAGCCTCTGCAGCAGCGCGGAATGAGGCGTCAGGGTTGCCACGGCGAAGGCGAGCGTCAGCGCGGCGGCCGAGAATGGACCCGGAATCGCCGGCCGGGCGGGGGCTCGGCCGCTGAAATCCAGCAGGTCGAGCAGGAAGAGCCCGTTCCAGATAAGCACGGCGGCCACGATGGCGCCGACCCGGAACGGTATCCCCCGCTTCGCCGGGCGAGCCGACGCTCCGACCGGAAACCCCGCGGCGCGAATCTCCGCGAGGAGCCTCTCGCGGGATCCGAGCATGTAGAACTCGATTCGCTCCGGGCTGTCGCTCTTCGTGTGATGAACCCGGACACCGCGCCGGTACAGTGGAATCCGGCCCACGGGCTCGACCGACACGACTTCTCCGCGAGCGAGAGTGTGGCTGCCGAAGGCACTCACCTTAAGAAATCCCGGGTCGATCTCCAGCGACGCCATCGGCCAGGAGACCGTGAGCAACCCGAGGCGACCTCCGCCGAAGCGCTTCACGGGATCTGATCCTATCGGCTGGGCAGCTTGCGAATCGGCTGGTCCGTGTGCCGGACTCAATGAATCGTCTCGTCCGAAGCGCGCACACCCCACGGCCCTCGAAGCAGGGTCGCTTCCGCGCCGAGCAGTCGGCGCGCTACGGCGACTGGGTGGTCGTAGCCGAGCGGCGAACAGGGGACTTCGCCGAGTTCGTCCTCGAAAGACCGGGGCGTCCAGTCCCGCCCGAGCGGATGGGCGGCCCGCGCCTCGAGCTGGAAGACGAATTCGTTGAGCGACCCGAGCACGCTCCGACTCCGCGTCGCGGCGAACGCGAGCGGCTGTAGGCAAGCCATCTCCTTCTCGACCGCCGCCTCGTCCACGCCGATCCTCACCAGCCGCTCGCGCACCGCGTGCAGGAAGTGCCGCGCCAGGTTCTTCAAGTCCCGCGCCGGCAGGACGACCGCGAGCAACGACCGCTCACTCACCGCCAGCACCAGGGGTTGCCGATCGACCGTGAGCAGATTCGCGTACCAGTCTCCGAGCGCG
>JAIOJQ010000171.1 GCA_019911865.1 Thermoanaerobaculia bacterium | reverse complement strand
GCCGTGCTCCCGGCGCCCGGAAGCCGCCGCCCGGCGGCGGTCGGCTTCGGCGTCGCGGCGCTCGCCGCGGGCGCCCTCTTCTTCGCCACCAGCCCGTTCGGCCACCGCCCGCTCGCCGCGGCGCTCGACGCCGTGGCGTTGCACGGCAACCGGCACACCTGGGGGCGCGGCTGGGCGGTGTCGACGGGGCTCAACCTCGCCGACACGCTGCTCTTCTTCGGTCCGCCCCTGCTGGGGCTGCTCGCGGTGCGCGCCGGCGCCAGGCATCCCGGCGGCCGGGCGGGCTTCTTCACCCTCCCGGCGGCGGCGCGCTGGAGCGCGCTGCTGGTCGCGGCCTTCGCCCTCTTCCTGCTCTCGGGCACGGTGCGCGGGGAGGCGGGACGGATCTTCCTGCCGTGGATGCCGCTGCTGCTCGCCGCCGCCGTCACCCCGGCGGACGGACGCCGCAGCCTGTCGCCGCGGCTCGCCGGCGCGCTGGCGTTGCTGCTCGCCGTCTGGACGATCTCCCTGCGGCTGTTGCTGCGCGTCCCCTGAGGGGCGCCCGCCGCTCAGGCCGGCCGGGCGAGCTCGGTGAGCGTCGCGGTGAGCAGGCGCCAGAAGCCGCCGACGGATTCGATGCCGACCCGCTCGTCGGGCGAATGCGGGTGTTCGATCTGCGGTCCGATCGAGATCATGTCGGCTCCCCCCAGCCGGGCGCCGAGCACGCCGCACTCGAGCCCGGCGTGAATCGCCAGCACGCGCGGCTCGCTGCCGAGCACCCGTTCGTGCACCCGCCGGGTGATGGCCAGCAGGGGCGAGGCGAGGTCGGGCTTCCAGCCGGGATACCCCTCGCTCTGCGTCGCTTCGCCGCCGGCCAGCTCGGCGAAGGCGGCCATCCGGCGCTGCACCGCGCGCAGCGCGGCATCCACCGAGGAGCGATTGCTCATCGAGACCTGCAGCACCCCCGGTTCGCTGCGCACGCGGGCGAAGTTGGTCGACGTCTCGACCAGGCCGGGAATCTCGTCGCTCATCCGCAGCACGCCGTGCGGCAGCGCGGCGAGCAGCGCCAGCAGCCGTACGGCCGTGGCGTCGGACCAGACTTCGGGACCGCACTCGGCCGGCGCGAAGGCGATCTCGAGACCGGGGTCGACCGCCGCGAGCTCGGCCCGGATTTCGGCGAGCGCCGCCCGGCAGGCCTTCTCGAAGGCGCCGGGATCTTCCACCGCGAGACGGATCACCGCTTCGGCCTCGCGCGGAATGGCGTTGGTCAGGTTGCCGCCGGTGATCGATCCGACCTCGAACTGGAACTCCTTCCACAGCGGGTGGAGCAGGCGGGCGAGAATCGCCAGCGCGTTGCCGCGCTGCAGGTGGATGTCGACCCCCGAGTGGCCGCCGAGCAGGCCCGCGACGCGCACCGCGACGGTGACCCGGCCTTCGACGCCGAACATCGTGTCGATCGGCAGCGCCAGCTCCGAGCCGGCCCCGCCGGCGCAGCCGACGTAGAGGGCGCCCTCCTCCTCGGTGTCGAGGTTGAGCAGGGTGCGGCCGCGCACCAGCGCCGGGTCGAGCGCCGCGGCGCCGTTGAGGCCGATCTCCTCCTCGACGGTGAACAGCAGCTCGAGCGGCCCGTGCTCCACCTCTTCGGCACCGATCAGCGCCAGCATCGCGGCGACCCCGATGCCGTTGTCCGACCCGAGCGTCGTGCCGGTGGCGTAGAGCCAGTCGCCGTCGCGCCGCGGCACGATCGCCTGGCGCTCGAAGTCGAACTCGACGCCCGAGTTCTTCTCGCACACCATGTCGAGGTGCGACTGCAGGACGACGATCGGCGCCGCCTCGCGGCCGGCGCTCGCCGGCACCGCGACGACGAGGTTGCCGGCGCCGTCCTCGCGCACTTCGAGGCCTCTGGTCGCGGCGACCTCGCGGACATAGGCTCGCATCGCCGCCTCCTGCTTCGACGGTCTCGGCGTGGCCAGGATGCGATCGAAGTGCGCCCACAGGGCGCGCGGCTCGAGGTCGGCGACGAAGGTAGTCATGCCGCCATTCTACGCAGTCCGCCGCGGCGCGGCAGCGACGGGCGGATCTGGCCTTACCGCGCCACGCGGTGACGGTCGACCCAGGCCCCCCAGAGCACCAGCAGCCAGACGGCCTGGGCGGACCAGGCGACGGCGACGGCGGAGGGGGGCGGCGGGCCGAAGATGGCGGCCAGCTGGATCAGGGCGAGGAATCCGACCAGGCCGGCGAGGCCGAGGCTGCCGATGCGGTCGCGCGCCCGGCCGGCGGCGCGGTAGACCATCACCCCCGCGGCGAGGGCCCCGAACTCGAGCAGCAGCGTCGCCGGCAGCGAGTTCCAGAGTCCGAGTCCGAGCAGCGGCCCGGGCCCCGGCGCCAGCGGCAGGTCGGGGCGGTGGACCACCAGGTCGAGGAACCAGTGGGAGAGGACGGCGGCGAGCAGGACGAGGGCGCTCTCGTGGCGCCCGCCGCGCAGCAGCCGCCAGAGGCCGCCGAAGACCAGCCCGGCGGCGGCGAGGGTGAGCAGGCTGTGCGACCAGGGGTAAGCGACGAAGTCGAGCGGCGTCACGCGGGTGATGCCGGGAACGACATCTACCTGCTCAACTCCGGCCAACACCAGGTTCGGCCACACGAGGTCGGCCAGCTGCGCGGCGGCGAACAGCGTGCCGAGCGAGAGCTCCGGCGCCGCGCGCTTGGCGGCCAGGCCGACGGCGAAGTGGCCGAGGAACACCGGCGCCGCTCAGTCGAGGATCCGGCCGACCCGGATCCGGTTGCCGTCCGGGTCGACGAGGGTGAACTCGCGCATCCCCCAGGGGCGGTCGGCCGGCAGGCCGAGGCTCGGCACGCCGCTCTCCGGCAGTTCGAGCCGCACCCAGTGGTGGTGGATCGCGTCGACGTCGGGCACCTGGAGGTAGCAGCCGGCAAGCGACCCGGCCGCCGCCGGCTCCCCCGCCCTCGCCGCGAGATGGATCTCCGCCCCGCCGAGCCGGAGGATCGCGTACGGCTCGGGCGGCTCCTGCTCGTAGATCAGCTCGAACCCGAGCGCCCCGTAAAAACGCAGCGCCCGGTCGAGCTCGGCGCAGGCGAGCACCGGAATGGCGAGAACCTCCACCCCCCGATGCTATCCGCCCCCGGCCGCGACGGGAAACCGCGCGCTTCCACACGCTCCTCATCCGAGGGTAGTGGCGCTGCTCGCCGGCTCGACCGAATGCTCACCCGACTCGCTCGTGTGCTCCCGCGATGCCTGAACTCTGCAGCGCCACTCCCCGCACCTGCCACACAGTGCCTGACGCCGCTCATTGACAGGACGTCCTCAAACGTGGACGATCCGGTCAGCAACAAGGAACCTCGTATACAGCCTCCTGGGGCTCGCCGACCCGCGGTCGCCCTCAGTAGCCTCTCATGCGTGCCCGACAAGGAGGGAACGATGAATCCGCTTCGAATCCGGACAACACTCTTGTCACTGATCGCGGTGCTCGTGTTGTCAGGAAGCGCCACATTCGGGATGACGATCGCGCTCATCCAGGACGAGGCCCTCGTCGACCATGCTCCCGTCATTGTCGTCGGTGCGGTCGAGGCGAGACTCCCTCATGTCAATGAAGCGGCCACTACTCGCTGGCTGTTTCGAATCGAGCGAGAGATCAAGGGCACCGGACTCCCCAGCGCGATTGTCGTGGAGCTTCCTGGTGGCCGCGCGGCGGACGGTGCTGATCTGCAGATCCCGGGAGTTCCGACGTTCAAGAAGGGTGCGCGACTGCTGCTCTTCCTCCGCAACGAAGGGCCCGAAGTATTCCGAATTTTCCAGCTGCCCCAAGGGGCCTTCTACAAGGTTCGCAACGGCAACCGCTGGGCTGCCTTGCAGAGTTTGAGCGAAGTCAATGTCCTCGCCATGAAGCGAGGAAAGGCAGCCAACCCGACGACGGTCCGCGATTTCGATCGCTTCGTGCACTGGATCGAGAACCGTGCAGATGGGGTGCCGAGCGTCTCTGACTACAGGCTGAGGCCCACACGGCGCGGTCTGCGAGCCATGACCAAGGCGTTCAACCTGATGTCCTCGAATGGACGCAACGTTCGCTGGACCGCCTTCGATTCCGGAGGCGCGGTCCCGTGGCGCAACAATGGGCAAATGACCGACCTGGCTGGAGGAGGGGTCGCAGAACTGGCTCGTGCGCTGCGCCTCTGGGAGAACGAAAAGAGCACTCCCGTCCGTCTTCCGTACGTGGGGGTCTCTGTAGCCGCGGGCGGATTCGGATCGCCTGACGGTCAGAACGTCGTTCTGTTTGGGGATCCGAACAACGAGATCGACGACATCATCTGCGGGCCAGGCGGAGGCGGAACGCTGGCGAGAGGTGGTTGGTGGCACTTCGGGCAGAGCACCAGTTTCAATCAGAAGCTCTACTGGGCGCTGGCCGAAGGCGACATCGTCGTCAACAATGGCCTGGGTTGTGTACTTCAAACTGCCGTCGATCCCTCCAGGTGGACGGAACGCATTCTTGCCCACGAGCTGGGCCACACGCTCGGAATCAACCACTCCAGCGAAAACCCCTCAGAGCCGAATGCCAAGCTCCGGGAGGCACTCATGTTCTGGGCAATCTCCAACGCCGACTCGCGAGGTGTAGCGCTCAAGTCGGATGACGTGGCCGCGCTTCAGGCGCTCTACAGGAAGGGCAAGGCCTCACCGCCTCCGCCTCCCGGGAGCTGTCCGCCCGGCACGCTCTGCCTCGTGAACAATCGATTCGAAGTCACGGCCACGTGGGAAAACCAGTACGACGGTTCCAGTGGGACCGCTGGAGCCGTTCGTGCCTCGGACGTCTCCGGGTATCTCTACTTCACCGACCCGCGAAACTACGAGGTGATCGTCAAGGTTCTCGACTTCGGGAACGTCGTCAAGGTCTTCTATGGGCAGCTTACCGATCTCCGGTTCGTCATCACGGTCCGTGACAAGAGAACTGGCGCGTCCAAGGAGTACAGGAATACTCCCGGGAACTGTGGCGGCCTCGATGAGAGCGGCTTTCCTGCCGCTTCTGTCGCGGCACGGTTCGCGGCGGTGCAGTCCCACCCTTACCCGGCTCCCATCGCGGGAACGTGCCGCGCGGATTCCGACACCATGTGCCTGATGAACAACCGTTTCGCCATCGAAGTCAACTGGCGCAACCAGTATGACAACTCAACGGGACGCGGAATTCCGAAGCGGCTTACCGATCTCACCGGCGCGTTTGGCTTCACCAGCACGTCGAACCTGGAGCTCCTGGTGAAGACCCTCGATTTCGGAGATCGCCTGCTGGTTATCTACGGCGCACTCTCCAACCTCGAGTACACCCTGCGCGTGACGGACACCGTCACCGGGAGGTCCAAGTCATACGAGAATCCGGCCTATCGCTACTGTGGAGGTCTTGACCCGAACTTCTGAGGCTTCGGGGTGAAAGGAGAGGGCGTTCAGACCCCATCTTGCGCGGCTCTTCTCCCCGTTCCGGATCTACTGGCTCTGCGAGTTTCGAGCTTCGTTTCGGCCCAAACCCCCGCGGGGTCGGGCTTCGTTGTACTCCTTCCGCCACGCTCCGAGGGTTCTGCGAGCATCCTCGAGGCTTGAGAACCAGTGTTGCGAGAGGCACTCTCGCCTCACGATGCTGTTGAAAGCCCCGGGGCCACGCTGACTCTTCTAGGGATTCGGCGGCGCGGCGGGGGCAGAGCCCTTGGCGAACCAGTTGTTCGGCGCGAAGAAAGCAGCCTCGCGCCAGACGTCGGCGGCGATCGGAACCTATGCCAAGGGCTGCGGCGCGGGCTTCGTGCAACTGCCTGAAAGCGGGCCGACCTGGCAGGCGA
>JAIOJQ010000170.1 GCA_019911865.1 Thermoanaerobaculia bacterium | reverse complement strand
GCATGGTACGGTGCGCGGCGCGCGGCCGCGGTCGGCCGCGCCGGAGGCCCCGCGGTGACCACGATCCTGCGCCTGCTGCCCGCCGCCCTCGCCGCGCTGCTGCTCGGCGCCCACTTCTTCCGCGCCCGCCTGATGCTCGGCGTCGTCGCGTCGCTCGCCCTGCTGGTCCTCGTCCTGGTGCCGCGCCCCGGCGCGCTGCGCGCGGCGCAGGTCGGCCTCGCCCTCGGAGCGCTCGAATGGCTGCGCACGGCCTACGCCTTCGTCGCCGTGCGGCGCGCCCACGCCCTGCCGTGGACCCGCCTGGCGCTGATCCTCGGCGCGGTGGCGCTGTTCACCGCCCTGGCGGCCTGGCTGCTCGAGGGGCGCCGGCGCGCCCTGCGGGCGCGCGGGGCGGCGGCATGACGATTCGCACGGCGATCGACCTGCGCGAGCGGGCGAGCCGCGTGCCAGAGCTCTGGACGCCGCGCGTCGTGGCCGAGCTCAACGACTACCAGTTCAAGGTGGCGCGCGTCGAGGGGGAGTTCGTCTGGCATCGCCACGACGACACCGACGAAGCGTTCCTGGTGCTCGAGGGGGAGCTGGCGATCGAGCTGCGCGACGGCGAGGTCCGCCTGCGCGCCGGGCCTTGCGTCGGCGGGTGAACGCAAGTCGAGAGGGCTCGCTACGCGTCCTCTCCCGGCATGGAGCCGGCACCGACCCCCGCCCCGCCGCCGCCCCCGCGCCTGCTCGAACGGGTCCGCCTCGAAGCCCGCCGTCGCCGCCTGTCGCGGCGCACCGAGGAGGCGTACGCCGACTGGGTCCGCCGCTTCGTCCGCTTCCACCGCCTGCGCCACCCGGGCGAGCTGGGCGCCGACCAGGTCGCCGACTTCCTGACCCATCTGGCGGTCAGCGAGCGCGTGGCGGCCTCGACCCAGAACCAGGCACTCGCCGCGCTGCTGTTCCTTTACCGGCACGTGCTCGCCGTCGACCTCGGCCCGCTGCCCGAGGCGGCCCGCGCCCGCCGCCCGAAGCGCCTGCCGGTCGTCCTGTCGCGGGAAGAGACGCGGCGGCTGTTCGCCGAACTCGACGGCCTGCCCCGGCTGGTGGCGCGGCTGCTCTACGGCTCCGGCCTGCGTCTGCTCGAAGCCCTCCGGCTGCGGGTCCAGGACGTCGACTTCGACCGTCGCGAGGTGATCGTGCGCTCCGGCAAGGGCGACAAGGACCGCCGGACCATGCTGCCGGCGAGCGCCGTCGAGGACCTGCGAGGGCACCTCGGACGGGTGCGCCAGCTGTGGCGCGCCGACCGGGAGACTGGCGTCGCCGGGGTCCGACTTCCGCACTCCCTGGCGCGAAAGTACCCGAACGCCGGTCGGGAGTGGCCCTGGTTCTGGGTCTTCCCGTCGAAGACGCTCTGGCAGGATCCGGCAAGCGGCACCACCGGCCGCCATCACCTCCACGAGACCAGCGTCCAACGCGCCGTCCATCGGGCCGTCCGCGCCGCGGGTATCGACAAGCCCGCCTCCTGCCACACCCTGCGCCACAGCTTCGCGACCCACCTGCTCGAAGCGGGCTACGACATCCGCACCGTCCAGGAGCTCCTGGGCCACAAGGAGGTCTCGACGACGATGATCTACACCCACGTCCTCAACCGCGGCGGCCTCGGAGTCCGCAGCCCCGCCGACGATCTCTGACCACCGCCCATCACGGCAAAAACCGCAGCGTTTGACCCCGCCACAAATCGCGCGTACTCTCCCCAAAATCAACTCCCACGGCGACTTATGACACCCACCCCC
>JAIOJQ010000169.1 GCA_019911865.1 Thermoanaerobaculia bacterium | reverse complement strand
GCGCCGGGGGGATGGCCCTGCGAGAACTCCTCGACGGTGCGGACGTCGATGTAGAGGAGGTCGGGGTCCTGGGCGAGGCGCTCGGCCGCTTCCAGCGGGGTCAGTTGATGGGTCATGGGTCGTTGCTCTCCGTGGTTGAATCCTCGCCCCAGCGCAGGTCGGCGGAGGGGGTGGCGAGGCCTAGGTGGTCCATGAGGCGTACGGCGTACGCCGCGAGAAAACGGTCGAGATCTTCGCCGCCAAGATAGAACGCGGGGATCGGAGGGGCGATGGTCGCGCCGGCCCAAGCCAGATGGCGAAGGTTCTCGAGGTGAAGCAGGGACAGAGGGGTCTCGCGAAACCCGAGGATCAGAGGCCAGCCCTCCTTGAGGGCGACGGCCCCGGCCCGGTGGATCAGGTGGTGACCGGTGCCGGTGGCAAGGGCGCCCAGGGTGGCGCTCGAGCAGGGCAGGATCACGGTGCCGTCGAGCCGATAGGAACCCGACGCGATGGGTGCGTCGAGGGCGTTGTCGCGGTGGACGACCCAGCGCGGATCGTCGGGATCGAGACCGGCCGCCCGCAACAAGGCTTCGGCGCTAGGGCGATCAGAGGGAAGCTCATGGCGCAAGACCTGGCTGGCTCCTGCACTGACGACGAGGTGGAGTCGGATCAGTTCGGTTCGTTGCGCCAGGCTTCGGAGTAGGGCCACGGGAAGGCGCATGCCGGAAGCTCCGGTGACGAGGAGGGCAAGTCGCGACACGGGTGGATCTTACCCGGTGGTAGACTCAGACGGTTGGCGACATTTAGTCGCCACCTTCCACATCGACAGTGACCGACGTCCCGTCACGCGACAGGAATGGGGCACGACAGGAAGCTGAGCGCGGAGCGAATCCGAGAGAGAGGACCAGTCCATGGCACCATGGTGGCTGCGGCCAACGGCCGACGGAGCAGACGAGACGAAAGATCAGGCAAGCGGACGTTCGGGACGCCGGGGAAGGAGCAGGTCGCGGAGTTCGACAGCCGAGGCCGAGGAGCCGGCGAGTCTCGGTAGCGTCGTGGCTCAGGCGGCGGCCGCTCCGGATGAAAGAACACCCGTCAGTTCGGGATCCAGCGCGGGATCCAGTTCCCGGTCCGGTTCCGGGTCCAGTCCAGAATCCAGTGCCAAACCGCAACTGGTCAAGAGTGCCGCTGACGAGGAATCAGGCGACGAGGAGGAGGGAGCCCGGCGCCGGTCGGGTCGAAGTCGTGGGCGCCGGGGCCGAGGTCGGACGTCCGGCGACTCAGCCGAAGGGACTGACTCCGCAGCCGAGACTTCGGTTGAGGCCGCTCCGAGCTCTAATCGCTCTGTTGCCAGCAACGCCTCGAGCAGCGCTCCCCGTTCGCAACCGCGAAGCCCGCGGTCGAGCAAGGATCGAGCGCTAGAAGTGCCTTCCCGGGGCGGTAGTGTCATCCTCCCCAAGGAGAGTGAGGCTGGGCGTGAGATCGTCATCTCGATTCCCGATCTGCGGCCGTCGACCGACGACGAGCGCAAGCTCGCTCTGTTTTGCGACCTGGAGAATGTCGCTCGCGGAGCCAAAGACACCGGCAAGACCTTCGACATCAACCTCGTCCTCGAGCGATTGGTCGAGAAGGGGAAGATCATCGTCCGCAAGGCGTATTGCGACTGGACTCGCTACGCTGACTACAAGCGACCATTTCACGAGGCCGGTATCGAGCTCATCGAGATTCCGCAGAAGCACTACTCGGGCAAGAACTCGGCTGACATTCGGATGGTGGTCGACGCCATGGATCTCTCCTACTCGAAGGAGCATCTGGACACCTTCGTTCTGCTCTCCGGCGACAGCGACTTCTCGCCGTTGGTCTCCAAGCTCAAGGAGAACAACAAGTACGTCATCGCGGTTGGGGTCAAGGGCTCGACGTCGAAGATCCTCATCGACGCTTGCGATGAGTTCATCTACTACGAGGACATCTGGCGCGATGCGCAGAGTACTCCAAAGCTCGATCAGCTGAGTGACAAGGACCAGGAGATGGTCAGTCTCCTCACCGAGTCGATGAAGGCCTTGACCCGCGAGAACAAGGACATCCTGTGGGGCTCGATGATCAAGCAGACGATCCAGCGCAAGCGTCCCTCGTTCAACGAGGGGTACTACGGCTACTCGTCATTCTCAGAGCTCCTCGAAGCCTGTGAGGCGATGGGGGTCATCACGCTGCGGCGCGACAAGCGCTCGGGGTCCTATATCGTCAGCGGCTTCGGAGACGGAGAAGATCAGCGGTGAAGAAGGTCAAGCCCGCCGTTAGCGCCCACGCGGAGGTCGCTTCGATGGCGGCCTACGAGGAGCGCTATGACGCTTCCCTCGATCGTGCCGAGGAGTTCTGGCGGGCCGAGGCCGATCGTTTGCACTGGTTCCGTACGCCGACCAAGGTGGTGCGCGGCGACTTCTCCTCTCTGGACATCGAGTGGTTCGCCGACGGCCAGCTCAATGTTGCCTACAACTGCATCGACCGGCATCTCGAGACCCAGCCCGACAAGACCGCCATCCTGTGGGCCAAGGACGAGGTCGGTGAATACGAGGCGATTACCTATCGAGAACTCGCCGCCGAGGTGGCCCGCCTGGCCAACGTGCTGCGCCGACTGGGGGTGGGCAAGGGCGACAGGGTCGCGCTCTATCTGCCGATGACCCCCGAATTGGCCTATTCGATGCTCGCCTGCGCTCGCTTGGGGGCGATTCACTCCTGTGTGTTCGGCGGCTTCTCGGCGGCCAGTCTGCGCGACCGGATCGTCGATGCCGAGTGTCGAGTCCTGATCACGGCCAACGAAGGTTTGCGGGGTGGTAAGACCATCCCACTCAAAGAGATCAGTGACGAGGCGGTGGCCGAGCTCCCCTTCGTCGAGCACCTTCTGGTGGTGCGCCGAACGGAGGCTGAAACCGCGATGGAGCCGGGGCGAGATCTCTGGTTCCACGAGGAGGTGGCTCGCGAGCGTCCGGTCTGTCCGGCGGAGGTCATGGCCGCAGAGGATCCCCTCTTCATCCTCTACACGTCGGGCTCGACCGGTAAGCCAAAGGGGGTGGTTCATTCCACCGCAGGCTATTTGCTCTACACCTCGATGACCCATCGTCTGGTGTTCGACCTGCAACCCGACGACATCTATTGCTGTGCGGCCGACGTGGGGTGGATCACCGGGCACAGCTACATCGTCTACGGGCCCCTGGCCAACGGCGCGACCACGGTGCTGTTCGAGTCGACGCCGCTGTACCCGGACGCAGGTCGCTACTGGCGCATGGTGGATGACCTCGAGGTCAGTATCTTCTACACCGCCCCGACCGCACTGCGCGCCATCGCCCGAGAGGGCGATTCCTGGCTGGCGCACTCCTCACGTTCGAGCCTACGCATCCTCGGAACGGTGGGGGAGCCGATCAACCCCGAGGTGTGGAACTGGTACCACGACCGGGTCGGCGAAGGCCGCTGTGCGGTCGTCGATACCTGGTGGCAGACCGAAACGGGCGGCATCATGATCTCCCCACTTCCCGGAGCGACTCCGACCAAGCCTGGCTCCGCGACCCTGCCCCTCTTCGGAGTGGATCCGGTTCTAGTCGACGATGATGGCAACCTCGTCGAGGGCAATGACGTCTCGGGGAATCTCTGCCTCCGGCGCCCTTGGCCCGGTATGGCGAGGACCATCTGGGGTGATCACGGGCGTTTCTTCTCGACCTATTTCGAGCGTTTCCCCGGTCTCTACTTCACCGGGGACGGATGCCGGCGAGACGCCGATGGCTACTACTGGATCACCGGTCGCGTCGATGATGTGCTCAACGTCGCGGGTCATCGCATGGGTACGGCCGAGGTCGAGAGTGCGTTGGTGGCGCATCACTGGGTCGCCGAGGCAGCTGTCGTGGGCTTCCCGCACGAGATTCGCGGCACCGGCATTCAGGCTTTTGTCATCGTGACGCCGGAGGCGACGGAGCAGGATGTCGAGGAGTTGGTCAGTATCCTCATCGCTCAAGTACGGCATGAAATTGGGCCGATCGCGACTCCGGATCGCATCGTCGTAACCCCGGGTCTGCCCAAGACTCGGTCGGGAAAGATCATGCGCCGGATCTTGCGCCAGATCGCTAGCGGCGAGTTCGAAGAGTTGGGTGACATCAGCACCTTGGCCGATCCTTCAGTGGTGAACGCGCTAATCGTTGGAGCACGGTCCAAGTGAACCGTGATCGACTGATCCGGGCCCGGCCGGCCCGCGCCGTCGAACCTAGCGTGAGGGTCGACTAGGTCCTCTTCGCGACAAAGAAAGCCGGGCGCTGTATTCTCGAGTTCCTATGAACCGCGGTCCACGATTCCTTGTACCCCTAGCCTGCCTTGTCGTCGTGGTGGCCGGACTGAAGGCCGCCGCGCCCCTCCTTCTTCCCCTTCTCCTGGCGCTCTTTCTCGCCACTCTCACGCTGCCGCTTCTCGCCTGGCTGCGTCGTTTCCTACCGGATGGTCTTGCGGTACTGGTCACCGTCCTCGCGGCTCTCGGTTTTGTCATCGGGGCTGGGTTGCTCATCAGCGAATCGGTGTCAGGCTTTGTCGAGGCTGCGCCTCGCTACCAGGAGCGGCTGAAGCAGGTTGTCTTCGACCTCGATGGTTGGCTGGATATCCACCAACTCCCCACGACCGAGGAGCTCGGCCTTGGCGAGATCGATCCATCGTCGATCCTCGATCTCGCGGTTGGTACGCTGCGCGGCTTGGCCGCAGTCGTGACGAACCTCTTTCTCGTCTTCCTCACTCTGGTGTTTCTTCTCCTCGAAGTCCTGCGCCTTCCCGAGAAGTTGAGCATCGCCCTCAACGATTCCGGGGCGACTCTGCGTCGGTGGAGCGGGGCGATCGAGCACGTCCAGAAGTACCTCGTCATCAAGACGATCGTGAGCGTCGTGACCGGTGTCGTCATCGGTCTCGGCACGGCACTCGTCGGACTCGACTTTCCGTTGCTGTGGGGAATCCTTGCCTTCCTCTTCAACTACATCCCGAATCTCGGTTCGATTCTCGCGGCGATCCCAGCCTGTCTTCTCGCCCTAGCCCAGCTTGGGCCTGTCACCGCGTTGGGAGTTGCCCTGCTCTACGGAGGGGTCAACTTGCTCTTGGGGAATCTACTCGAGCCCCAGTTGCTGGGACGTCGGCTGGGCCTGTCTCCGTTGGTGGTCTTTGCATCCCTGGTGTTCTGGGGTTGGGTTTGGGGACCGATCGGTATGTTCCTCTCGGTGCCTCTGACCGTAATCGTGCGGATCGTGCTGGAGAGCAGTGAAGAATACAGCTGGGTGGCGAGTTTGCTAGCAGCCCGCCCGAGGGCAGCGGCTATCGAGGCGACGCCAAGCTAGCGCCGTCGCGGAGTCGTCTTGGCATCGAGGTGCGAGAGTCAGGAGGCTTCGGCCAGAGCGTCCTGCAATTTGCTCTCAGTGATACTCCAGTGGGTGGCGCTCCAGTCCACCTGACCCTTCCGGATCCGCAGCACCTGGGGAGATTGGTGGCGCACGCCGGAGCGCTCCTCGACTTCACGGGATAGGTCCCGATGGGGCTGAATCTCCAGGATCGAGAAGGTTGCTTCGTCCGAGTGAGCGGCGGCGAAGGCGGCGTACTGCTCGATGGCCGCATGGGATGTTCCACAGATGAGGCTGTGCTTCATCAGGAAGACGGTTCCTCGCTGCGATGCCTCCCAGAGGCGGTCGATATCCGTTGAGTCCTGAACTCGAGGAAGAATCGGGGCAGAGATGTTCTTGGTGGCCATGAGACGATTCTGGTCGATTGTCAGGGTGCTGGCAACCGTACGGGGATCTCATTTAGTTTCAGGTCTTTGGAGTCGTTCGGTTGCCACTCCGGAGGCCTCTCCGACCTTGACAAATCAGAGGCCACTGCTATCATTTGACAAATAGGACGATTTTGGTTCTATTTGCCGGGAGTTCTCCGTGTTACGCATCACCAAACAAACTGACTATGGCATCGTTCTGCTGTCTCGCATGGCAGCGGAGCCGGAGCGTCTTTTCAACGCGCCGGAACTCGCCGAGTCGGCTCAGTTGCCCCTGCCGACGGTCAGCAAGATCCTAAAGCTTCTGGCTCGGGATGACCTTCTCGAATCCCACCGTGGGGCGAAGGGTGGCTACTGTCTGATGCGGGCGCCGGAGGCGATCAGCGTGGCGGAGATCATCTTCTCGCTCGAGGGACCGATTGCCATGACCGAGTGCATCGACGATGGGCCCGGAGAGTGCCAACAGGAGGGTTCCTGCCCTTTGCAGGCTAACTGGCAGTTGATCAATCAAGCCGTTCGAGGAGCTCTCGAAGGAATCTCCCTACGTCAGATGGCCGGTCCCCTGGGACCGCGACTGGTCCAACTGTCGCGTCACAGGCTGTCCCCGAGCCATGAAGTCGCCCCGAGCAATGAAGTCGCCATCGAGTAAAGAACTACGAGTCTCGTATTGGCCGGAATGGGCCAACGAATTCGAGTCGATAAGGAAGTACCAACATGTCTAGCACCGCAACTGAGACCATCGAGCAACTAGCGGACCGGGAGTATCAAGCCGGCTTCGAGACGCTCGTCGAACAGGACACCCTGCCCCCGGGCCTGGACGAGGACGTCGTCCGCGCCGTTTCCGCCAAGAAGAACGAGCCGGAGTGGATGCTCGAGTGGCGCCTCAAGGCTTTCAGGCACTGGTTGACCATGACCGAACCGACCTGGGCGAAGGTGGAGTACGAGCCGATCGACTACCAATCGATCAGCTACTATGCGGCGCCGAAGAAGAAGGGCGACGGTCCCCAGACCCTCGACGATGTCGATCCCGAGATCTTGCGCACCTACGAGAAGCTCGGTATCCCCCTGCACGAACAGCAGATGCTGGCCGGGGTGGCGGTAGACGCTGTGTTCGATAGCGTCAGCGTGGCGACCACCTTTCAGAGCAAGCTGGCCGAAGCAGGGGTGATCTTCTGCCCGTTCTCGGAGGCGGTCCACAAGCATCCGGAGTTGGTGAAGAAGTACCTCGGGTCGGTGGTTCCCCCCAACGATAACTTCTTCGCGGCCCTGAATTCCGCAGTTTTCTCGGATGGTTCCTTCGTGTACATCCCCAAGGGTGTTCGCTGTCCGATGGAGCTGTCCACCTACTTCAGGATCAACGCCAAGAACACTGGACAGTTCGAGCGCACCCTGATCGTGGCCGAGGAGGGCGCTCACGTTTCGTATCTCGAGGGCTGTACTGCTCCGATGCGCGACGAGAACCAGCTACATGCCGCCGTCGTCGAACTCGTTGCTGCCGCGGACGCCACCATCAAGTATTCGACGGTACAGAACTGGTACCCCGGCGACCGCGAGACCGGCAAGGGGGGCATCTACAACTTCGTCACCAAGCGTGGCCTGGCCGCCGGACGGCGCGCGAAAATCAGCTGGACACAGGTCGAAACCGGCTCGGCGATCACCTGGAAGTACCCCTCCTGCATCCTCAAGGGGGACGAGTCGGTCGGCGAGTTCTACTCCGTGGCGGTGACCAACAACTTCCAGCAGGCCGACACCGGAACCAAGATGATCCACGTCGGCAAGCGGACGCGTTCGACCATCGTCTCGAAAGGGATCTCGGCCGGCCACGGACAGAACACTTACCGAGGCCAGGTGAAGATCCTCAGGGGCGCCGACGAGGCGCGCAACTTCTCGCAGTGCGACTCGATGCTGATCGGCGACAAGTGCGGAGCGCACACGTTCCCCTACATCGACGTGCAGAATCCGACTGCCCAGATGGAACACGAGGCCTCGACCTCCAAGATCGGCGAGGACCAGATCTTCTACTGCAACCAGCGCGGCATCGAAACCGAGGATGCCGTTTCCATGATCGTCAACGGCTTCTGCAAGGAGGTCTTCCGCGAGCTTCCGATGGAGTTCGCGGTGGAGGCCCAGAAGCTGCTCGCCGTCTCCCTCGAGGGGAGCGTCGGCTGAAGGCCGAAACCTGAGGAAATCCAGAACATGCTGCTCGAAATCCAGAACCTGCACGCTTCCGTGGACGGCAACGAGATTCTCCGCGGCGTCAACCTCACCCTCGCCGCCGGCCAGGTCCACGCGATCATGGGACCCAACGGCTCGGGCAAGTCGACTCTCGCTTCGGTGCTCGCCGGCAAGCAGGACTACGAGATCACCGAAGGCAGCGTCCGGTTCGACGGCAAGGACCTGCTCGAGATGGCGCCCGAGGAGCGCGCCCGCGAGGGCGTCTTCCTCGCCTTCCAGTACCCGGTCGAGATCCCGGGCGTGTCGAACACGTACTTCCTGCGCGCCGCGGTCAACGCCGTGCGCAAGCACCGGGGCCTGCCCGAGTACGATGCCGTCTCCTTCCTGCGCCTGGTGCGCGAGAAGGTGAAGCTGGTGGGACTCGACGAGTCGCTGCTCCAGCGCCCGGTCAACGAGGGCTTTTCCGGCGGCGAGAAGAAGCGCAACGAGATCTTCCACATGGCGGTGCTCGAGCCGCGGCTCGGCATCCTCGACGAGACCGACTCGGGTCTCGACATCGACGCCCTGCGCATCGTCGCCGACGGCGTCAACTCGCTGCGCGCGGCCGACCGCGCCTTCCTGGTGATCACCCACTACCAGCGCCTGCTCGACTACATCGTTCCCGACTTCGTGCACGTGCTGATCGACGGCCGCATCGTCCGCTCGGGCGGCAAGGAGCTGGCGCTCGAGCTCGAGCGCAAGGGCTACGCCTGGCTCGAGCAGGAAGTGGCGCTCGGAGCGGGGGCATGAGCGGCGGCGCGGCGGGAGGGACGCTTCTCGCCCCTGCCGATTACGCACCGGAGCTCGAACAGGCGCTGGCGCGCCCGCAGCCCGCGGCGCTGCGCCGGCTGCGCGAGCGCGCCTTCGGCTGCTTCGTCGAGCGCGGCTTCCCGACGGTGGCCGACGAGGACTGGCGCAACACCAACGTCGCTCCGGTGGCCCGGCAGCGCTTCGCGCCGCCGCCAGCCGACGCCGCGACGGCGATGGCCGACGTCGCCGCCGTGCGTCTGCCCGGCGCGCACGAGCTGGTCTTCGTCGACGGGCGGTTCCGGCGCGACCTGTCGAGCCAGGACGCGACCCCTTCGGGAGTGCTGATCACCGACCTCGCGACGGCTCCGGGGACCGCCTGGGCGCGGCTCGAGCCCGAGCTCGGCCGGCGCGCCGACTTCGTCGACCGGCCGTTCGCGGCACTTTCGACGGCGCTCTTCGAGGACGGTGCGGCCATTCTGATCGAGCGCGGAGCCGAGCTCGCCGCGCCGCTCCACGTGATCTTCCTCACCACCGCGGCGGGACAGCCGACCGCGGTCTTCCCGCGCCTCTTCGTCCATGCCGGGGAGCGCTCGCGCGCGACGATCGTCGAGACCTACGTCGGCGCCGCCGGCGCGACGGCGCTGGTGGCTCCGGTCACCGAGATCGTCGCGGCACCCGAGGCGATCGTCGATCACTACAAGTTGCAGCGCGAGTCGATCGAGACGTATCACCTCGGGCTGCTCCACGTCGAAACGGCGCGCGCGGCGAACGTCTCGAGCCAGTCGTTTTCGCTCGGCGCCGCGCTCGCCCGCCACGACGTGCAGGCGGTGCTGGCCGGAGAGGGCTCGGAAGTGACGCTCAACGGGCTCTACCTGGTGCGCGGCAACCAGTTGGCCGACTTCCACATGCGGGTGGACCACGCCAAGCCGCACACCACCAGCCACGAGCTGTTCAAGGGGGTCCTCGACGGACGGTCGCGCGGCGTCTTCAACGGCCGCATTCACGTCCATCCGCAGGCCCAGAAGACCGACGCCAAGCAGACCAGCCGCAACCTGCTGCTGTCCGCCGAATCGCTGGTCAACGCGAATCCGCAGCTCGAGATCTTCGCCGACGACGTCAAGTGCACGCACGGTTCGACGGTCGGCCAGCTCGACGAGCTGGCGGTGTTCTACCTGCGTTCGCGCGGCATCGGCCTGGAAGCGGCTCGCAGCCTGCTCACCTACGCCTTCGCCGCCGACCTGATCGAGCGCACCCGGGTCGCCGACTTGCGGCAGGGGCTGCAGGAGTACCTGCTGGGCTGGATTCCCCAGGGAGAAGTGGTCCGCGACGCCGTCTGAGGCGGCGACGCGACCCTCGATCCGGCAGATGAGCGAGATCGCCACCGCGCGGCCCCCCGACGCGCCCGCCCTCGATGCTGCGGCGCTGCGCGCCCAGTTTCCGGCCCTCTCGCCTCCGCACGAACGCGGCGTCGCCTTCCTCGACAGTGCCGCGACGACGCAGAAGCCGCGCGTCGTGCTCGCGGCGCTCGAGCGGGCCTACGTCGAGACTTACGGCGCCATCGCGCGCGGCGTCTATCGCTTGTCGGCCGAGGCGACAGCGGCCTACGAGGGGGCGCGCGAACGTGCCGCCCGGTTCCTCGGCGGCGCCGCCGACGAGGTCGTCTTCGTGCGCGGCACCACCGAGGCGATCAACCTGGTGGCGGCCAGCTGGGGACGCACCCATCTGGCTCCCGGCGACGAAATTCTGGTCACCGGCCTCGAGCACCACTCGAATCTCGTGCCCTGGCAGCTCGCCGCGCAGGCGACGGACGCCCGCATCGTCGTGGCGCCCATCGACGATCGCGGCGAGGTCGACCTCGAGGCGGTCGAGCGCCACCTCGCCGGCGGCCGGGTGCGCATCGTGGCGCTCGCCCACGTCTCCAACGCGCTGGGGACCATCGTGCCGGTCGAGAAGATCTGCGCCCTCGCCCGCCCCGCCGGCGCGGTGACGGTGGTCGACGGCGCGCAGGCCGCGCCACGCCTTCCCGTCGACGTCCGGCAGCTGGGTTGCGACTTCTACGCCTTCTCCGGCCACAAGGCCTACGGTCCGAACGGTATCGGCGTCCTCTGGGGACACCGGGACCGGCTCGCCGAAATGCCCCCGTGGCAAGGCGGCGGCGGCATGATCCGCGAGGTGAACTTCGATCGCTCGACCTTCCTCGACCCGCCGCAGCGCTTCGAAGCCGGCACGCCGGCCGGACCGGAGGCGGTCGGGCTGGCCGCGGCGCTCGACTGGATCGACGGCGTCGGCCGCGCGGCCATCGACGCCCACGAGCGAGCGCTGGTCGCCCACGCCAGCGAGCGCCTCGCCGGAATTCCCGGGCTGCGCTTCATCGGTACGGCGCGCCAGCGCACCGCCCTGGTCTCCTTCGTCCTCGCAGGAGCGCACGCCCACGACATCGGCACGATTCTCGACGCAGCCTCGGTCGCCGTGCGGGTCGGTCACCATTGCGCCCAGCCGGTGATGGACCGCTTCGGGGTTACTGCCACGGTGCGCGCTTCGTTCGGTGTCTACACGACCGAGGCCGAGATCGAGGCCCTGGGGCGTGCCGTCGAGCGGGCGCGGAGGATGCTGACCGGATGAGTGGAGTCAACGAGCTGTACCAGGAGATCCTGCTCGACCACTACCGGCACCCGCGCAACTTCGGCCCGCTCGAGGGTGCCGATCGCGAGATCGAAGGGCACAACCCGCTGTGCGGCGACCGCATCCGGCTGCGCCTGCGCGTCGAGGGCGACCGGGTCGCCGAGGCGAAGTTCGAGGGCAGCGGCTGCGCCATCTCGACCGCCTCGGCGTCGATGATGACCGAGAAGATTCGCGGCCAGAGCGTCGGCGAAGCGCTGGCGCTGGCCGACGAGTTCCGGGCCCTGGTCACCGGCGAAGCCCCCGCCGCGTCGGTGGCCGCCGATCCCGACCGGCTCGGCGAGCTGATCGCCCTCGAAGGCGTGCGCGAGTATCCGATGCGCGTCAAGTGCGCGACTCTTCCCTGGCACGCCCTGCGCTCGCTGCTCGGCGAAGCCGCAGCCGGCCGCGTCTCGACCGAGTAGCTCCGCGGTTTTCCGGCGCAGCGCGTGTTACGCTGCCGGCCGAAATTCGATCCGGAGGCGGCATGACACGGAGGCGGCGGAGATCGGCTCTGCGGGCGCCGGTGCGCGGCGTCCTCGCCCTGCTGCTCGCCGTTGTCGCCGCTGCTCCCGTGGGCGCGCAGCGCCTCCCCTTCAACTCCTTCGACGTCGAAGACGGACTGCCCTCGACCCAGATCTGGGCCCTGCGGCAGGACAGCCGCGGGCTGCTCTGGGTGGGCACCAGTTGGGGGCTGGCGCGCCACGATGGCGGCGGTTTCGTCGGCCTGGGGCTCGCCGAAGGACTGCCGAGCCTGACCGTACGCGCCATCCTGGAGGACGCCACCGGCGCACTCTGGTTCGGTACCGGTACCGGCCTGGCGACCTACGATGGGCGCCGGATCCTCGCCCGACGCGACGAGGGAGCGCCGCGCTCGACCGTCTGGGCGGCGGTGCGTGATGCGCACGAAACGCTCTGGTTCGGCACCCAGGACGGGCTCTTCGCCTGGCGGGACGGAGCTTTCCGCCGCTTCGGCGTCGCCGACGGGCTGCCGGGCGAGTACGTCTACGCGCTGCTCGTGGCATCGGACGGGGCGCTGTGGGTCGGCACCCGCGGCGACGGACTGGCGCGCTGCGAGATCGCGGCGCCGGCGCAGCTGAAATCCTGCCGCGCCTTCGATGCCGCCGACGGTTTCGCGCCGCGGATCGTGCGGGCTCTCGCCGAGGACGGCCGCGGGCGCATCGTCGCCGGGGCGCGCGACGGCGGCCTGCTGAGCTTCGATGGCGAACGCTGGCGCTCTCCGCAGCCCGGGTCGGTGCGGCAGGACGAGGACATCTACGCCCTGCTGGTACGCCGCAACGGCAGCCTCGTGGTCGGCACCGCCGACGCGGGGCTGCTGCTGTGCGTCGACGCGATCAGCGGCATCTGCCGGCGAGTCACCGAGGTCAACGGCCTGCCCGACGACGGCATTCGCCACCTTGCCGAGGACCGCGAAGGGGCGCTCTGGGTGGGCACCGAGGGGGGGCTGGCGCGGCTGGGGCGCTCCGGGATGCGCAGTTACGGCGAGAGCGAGGGCCTGCCCGACCATCAGGTCGACGCGCTCGCCGCCGATCCGGACGGCACGCTCTGGGTGGGCACCTTCGGCGGCCTCGCCCGGCTGCGGTTCGGGCCGCACGGCGAGCCGGAGACGCGCATCTGGCGGCGCGAGGACGGACTTCCCGGCCGCTGGGTCTGGGCCATCCTGCGCGACGCGCGAGGCGCCCTCTGGGTCGGCGCGGAGGCGGGTCTGTGCCGCATGGACGGCGAGCGCTGCGAAGTGCTGGGTGTCGCCGGGGGCCTGCCGTCCGACTTCGTACTCTCGCTGGCCGAAGATCCGGCGGGAGATCTGTGGGTCGGCACCACCGGCGGCCTGGCGCGCCTCGACACGGCCACCCGGCCGCCGCGCGTCCGGCGCGTCTTCACCGAGGCCGACGGGCTCCCCTCGAACCGCGCCTACGGACTCGAGTTCGATGCCTCCGGCCGCCTCTGGGCGGCGCATTCGGAAGGGCTCTCCTGGTTCGACGGCGAGCGCTTCCGGGTCGTCGATCGCCGCTCCGGTCTGCGCGTCGAATCGGTGCGTGCCCTCGGCCTGGCGCGCGACGGGGCCCTGCTCGCCGGCGGCCTCGGGCACGTCGCCCGCCTGCAACCCGGCCTCGGCGAGCCGCGCTTCACGTCGTGGGAGGAGGGCGCCGGCCTGCAGGGCACGCTGACGTTGAACCTCGCCGAGCTCGAATCGGGCGAACTGATCCTGGGCACCAACCGCGGCGTGCTGCTGTTCGATCCGCGGGCCGGCGACGGAACGGGGCGGATCGTGGCGCGCATCGATCGGGAGGCCGGCGCCATCGGCACCGAGGTCACCAACGGCGCGGCGTTCGCACGCACGCCGGATGGCTGGTTCTGGTTCGGCTTCAAGAAGGGGTTGACCGGCTTCCCGACGCCGCGCCCCGACGCCGCAGCGAAGCCGGAGGTTGCCATCGTCGAGCTGGCGAGCGGCGGCGGCCGGGTCTTCCGGCGGCTGTTCACCGCGGTGGCGACCCAGCCGATCGGCTGGCTCGGCGACGCGGCACCCGAGCTGCCGCCGGGGGATCGGGCGCTGCGCATCGAGGCGCGCACGCTCTCGCTCGGCGAGGGGCGCGACCCGCGCTTCCAGTTTCGCCTCGCGGGGCACGAAGCGGACTGGTCGCCGCCCCGCCTCGAGCCGTTCCGCGATTACATGAACCTGGCGCCCGGCTCGTACGTGGCCGAGGTGCGCGCCTCCCTGCGCCCCGACGAGTGGAGCGAACCGGTCGCCCAGCCGTTCGAGGTCGTCGCCGCCTGGTGGGAGACCCGAATGGCGAAGCTGGCCGGCCTGCTCGCGCTGGTCGGCACGCTGGCGGTGTCCTGGCGCGGTCGCTCGGCGCTCGCCGAACGCCAGCGGCGGCGGCTCGAGGCGCGAATCGAAGAGCGGACGGACGATCTCTCGCGGTACGCCCAGGCGCTTGCCGAGCATCTGCAGACGACCGACAAGGTCAACGATCGCGTGCGGCGGGCCGAGGCGGAGCGCGGCGAGCTGTTCGCGCGCACCAGCCACGAGCTGCGCACGCCGCTCACCGCCATTCTCGGATTCTCCGAGCTGCTCGAGCGCGCCCTGGCCGGGAGGCTCGAAGAGCGCGAGCGGCGCTACCTCGCCAACGTCCGGGACGGCGGCGAACAGTTGCTGCGCCTGGTCAACAACCTCCTCGACCAGCTCAAGCTCGAGGCCGGCAGGATGGAGGTCCATATCGAGGAGATCGACGTCGGCGGCGTGGTCGACAGCGTCGTCTCGCTGATGGAGGGCTTCGCCCTGCATCGTGGCGTGCACATCGACAGCCGGGTGGCGCCGGACCTGCCACCGGTGCGTGCCGACATCGCCAAGCTGCGCCAGATTCTCCTCAACCTGCTCTCCAATGCGGTGAAGTTCTCGCCCGCCGGTTCGACGGTGCGGCTCGCCGCGGCTGCAGTCCCGGCGACGGACTCACCGCTCGGCATCGAATCCTGGGAACTGAGCGTCGCCGATACCGGACCCGGCATCGCCGCCGGACAGCGCGAGGCGATCTTCGAGCCCTATCGCCAGCTTGCCGGCGCCGCCCCGCCCGCCGCGGGCACCGGTCTCGGCCTGCCGATCGCCCGCCAGCTGACCGAGCTGCTGGGCGGGCGCCTCGAGCTCGCCGAGACGGAGGGCCCGGGCGCGACCTTCCGCGTCCTGCTTCCCGCCGATCCGGGAGCCGCTCCGCCGGCCGGCAGAGGGGCCGCCCAGTCGACCGGCCGGACGCCCGACGAGACCGCCCGGGAGCGGGTTCTGGTCCTCGAGCCCGACCGTGGCCGCTTCCTCGCCCTGGCAAGTCCCCTCGAACGGGAAGGGCTGCTCGCCGTGCGGGTGGCCGATGCCGGCGAGGCCGGGCGGCGGATCGCCGAGTTGCGCCCGGGCGTCCTGGCGGTCTGCTTCGAGCCGGCGCGGCCCGAAAGCTGGCAGCGCGTGGAGGCGGCGATCGAGGAGGCGGTGCGCACCGGCTGCGCGCTGTCGATCCTGGCGGTCGACGACGAAGGACTCGGGATCGCCATGTCGCTCGACGCCGTGCTGCCCGGGGCCGACGCCGAGCGCGCCGCCGGCAGGGCCGTCGAGGTGCTCGCCGGGAGCGGACGTCGCCCGATCCTGGTCGTTGCCGCCGGGCGCGAGTCGGGAGCGGCGCTGGTCGCCGGCCTGGCGCGGCGCGGTGCCGAGGCCTTCCGGATCGAGGGGAGAGGCGTCATCCTGAGATCGCTGGGAGATTCGCCCGCCGACGCGCTGGTGCTCGATCTCGAGCACCTCCTGCAGCTGGCGCCCGAAGTCGGGGGCGGCCGGTCGAGGCCGGCGATCGGCTTCGGGCGCCCGAAGCTCCTGCTGGCCGACACCGTGCCGTCGCGCGAAACCCTGGCGCGTCTGGCCGGGTACCTGCGGGCCGAAGGCGGTGAAGCCGGGCGAGCCCTCGCCGGCTCGGTGCTCGCCCTGCTGGCACGCCGAGAGCCGCTCGGGCTGGTGCGCAGCGGGACTCAGCCGAGCAGCAGGTAGGCGAGGGCGAGGATTGTCGTCGGTACGAGCGCCCCGAGCAGCAGGGCGAGCGGCGAGATGCCGTCCTCGAAGTGCCGGGAGAGGATCGACTGGCCGGCCGGGTTCGGCGCGTTGGCGATCACCGTGAGGCCGCCCCCGGTGACGGCTCCGGCGACCACCGCGTACTTCATCGAGTCGGCGAAATCGGGCACCAACGAGGCGAGGTAGGTGATGGCGGCGTTGTCGTTGAACGCCGTCAGGACCACGGCGCCGAAGAAGAGGGGGAGCTCTCCGAGCCGCGAGAGGACCGGCTCGATCCACCATTGCTGGAGCGTGCCGTGCACGACCAGTCCGCCGAGGAAGAAGCCGACCAGCAGCGGGGAGCGCAGGTTGAGCGCGTCCTGGTGCGGCGAGCTCGCCTGCAGGAAGGCGAGGAAGAAGAGAAAGCCGCCGATGAACAGCGCCGGCGTGTGCGCCGTGAAGACCGTCCAGGCCAGGAACCCGAGGTGTACCGCCACCACCCAGGCCGGCGCCGGAGGCCGCACTCGCGCGGCGCCCGCCGGGGGGGCCGGCTGGCGTAGCGCCAGCTCGGCGAACTCGCGACGGAAGAACAGCGCGTAGATCGTCGTGGCGACCAGGATCCCGAGCAGCGCCTTGTAGCCGAAGTTGAGGCTCATGAAGGCCAGACCCCACCCCCACTTGCCCGCCACCATCAGCACCGGCGGCGCCGCGAAGTGGGTGAGCGTGCCGCCGACCGAGACGTTGACGAAGAGCAGGCCGAGCGTGCCGTAGGCGAGGCGGCGACTGGGGTTCAGCTCGTAGAGGCGGCGCGACAGGAGGAGGGCCGAGATGACCATCGCCGCCGGCTCGGTAATGAAGGAGCCAAGCAGCGGCCCGACGGTGAGAATCGACGCCCACCAGGCGAAGGGCGAACCGCCGGCCAGGCGGGCGATGCGACCGATCGCGCCCTCGGCAAACTGCAGGACCGGGCGGGTCGCCGAGATCGCCATGATGACGACGACGAACAGCGGCTCGGTGAACTGCACCCCGTGGGCGACGAACTGCTCGGCCACGCTCCAGCCCTTGCCGAAGGTGATCACCAGCAGCAGCGGCACCACCCAGAGCCCGAAGACCGCTTCGATCTCGCCGAGGAAGTGCAGCAGCTCGGAGCGGAATCCGCGCGTGTCGAGTGGCAGCTCGTGCGGCTCGATCGTCCCGTCGCGGTCGTAGTCGGCCGGCGGCCGGCGCTCCATTCGGTGGGCGTAAGCGGCGATCTTCGGCGCCACGAAGGTGTGCAGGACGGCGCCGAGGAAGAGCAGCGTCGCCACCAGGTTGAGCGGCTCGTTGCGGATCCGCTGGCGCAGGACCTCACCGAGCGAAAGGCCCTCCTCGCCGCCGTAGCTGTCGAGCGACGGCGGAAAGGCGGCCGCCTCGCCGGACCCGGCGGCCGTCGCCAGGGCGGGCAGGGCGAGAAGGAGGAGCGCGCCCCAGAACAGCACGCGCTGCGTCGTCGGGCGTCGGTGCGGAAGCATGCGCATCAGGCGTCCTTGTCGAATGCGGGAAGCGATAGCGGGGTGGCGAAAGGCGTCCCCGTGCGGCCGGCGGCGAGGGAGATCGTCACGCGGAAACGACCGGTTCGGGGAAGACGACGACGCGGCGGAACGGCTCGTCGCCGCGCGAGGTCGACGCGAGGCCGCAGCGGTCGACCAGCTCGTGCTGCAGGCGCCGCACAAAGGAAGATTGCGGCGCCAGCTCGATCGGCCGCCCGCCGCCCAGCGCCTCGCGCACCGCGGCCTCGGCCTCGCGCAGCGCCATCTGCTGTTCGTCGAGCACGTCTTCGACGTCGAACATCGAGCGCAGGAAGGTCTCGATCTGGCCGGTCGTGCCGTTGCGCAGCACGTGGATCGGCCGCCCCTCGGCCTGCGCGGCACGCAGCGCCTTGGGCAGGCGCTTCTCCTGGGACTTGAGGGTCAGCACGCAGTCGGCGTCACCGAGCCGGTCGACGACCACCGCCGGCACGCGCAGGTCGCGGATCGAGCGTTCGAGCCGGGGGGACGAGACGGCGTACGGCAGGATCCGGATGCGCTTGCGGATCCTCCGGCCGCTCGGTCGCTCGCCGCTGCCCGGCCAGGCGATCGGCAGCTCGCTGCCCGCCGCGTCGGAGGATTCGACGGCGACACTGCCGTCGACGCTCCGCACCCGGACTTCCGGGCGCGGCGGCAGGCCGCGCAGCGCGCGGTCGACCACTTCGGCGACGTCACGATGGACGGCGAAGCGCTGCTTGTCCTGGATCTCGATCAGTGCGTCGAAGGTCGGCGGCGCCTTGCGCTCGAGCACCGTCTTCTGGGTGCCGCGCCGGCGCGCCTCGTCGTCGGAGAGGGTCACTGCCTGGATGCCGCCGACCAGGTCCGACAGGGTCGGGTTGGCGAGCAGGTTTTCGAGTGCGTTGCCGTGCGCGGTGGCAATCAGCTGCACGCCGCGCTCGGCGATGGTGCGCGCCGCGAGCGCCTCCGCCTGGGTGCCGATCTCGTCGATGACGATCACTTCCGGCATGTGATTCTCGACGGCTTCGATCATCGTCGCGTGCTGCTCGGCGGGGGAGTGGACCTGCATCCGGCGCGCCCGGCCGATGCCCGGGTGCGGGATGTCGCCGTCGCCGGCGATCTCGTTCGAGGTGTCGACCACGACGACGCGCTTGCCGAGATCGTCGGCGAGCACCCGCGCGGCCTCGCGCAGCAGCGTCGTCTTGCCGACGCCGGGACGGCCCAGCAGCAGCGTGGAGTGACCCGACTCGATGACGTCGCGGACGATGTCGACCGTGCCGACCACGGCCCGGCCGACGCGGCAGGTCAGCCCGATCACGGCGCCGCGGCGGTTGCGCAGGGCGGAGATCCGATGCAGGGTGCGTTCGATTCCGGCCCGGTTGTCGGGGCCGAATACGCCGATCCGGTCGACCGCGTGGGCGAGGTCCTCGCGCGTCAGGATGGCGGCGCCGAGTTCGAGCGAGGCGTCCGTGTAGCGGGCCTCGGGAACCCGGCCGAGGTCGAGGACGATCTCGATCAGCCGATCGAAGTGGCCGTGCGCGCGAACCCGGGCTTCGATTTCGCGCGGCAGCACGGCGAGCAGCTGCGCGAGGCCGTCGCTGCCCTGATCCTCCTCCGGTCGAGTCTCCGCGGTCGTGGTCATCGTCGACGGCCGTCCGCGAGGCGGCCGATCCGATTCTGGCACAGCGCCGGAGCCGCGCCGACGCCGGTTTTGCGTATCATGGGCGGGATGCGTGCCCGCCGGACGGCTGCGGTCGTCCTACTGCTCGCGGCGCTGCCCGGCGGCCGCGGTCTCGCCGCCGGAGTGACCGACGAAACCCTCGTCTACCGCTGGCGCCTCGAGGGCCTGCTCGGCGTGGTCGCCGGGCTCTTCATGCCGAGCGACGGCGAAGGGCGGCTCACCCTGGCCGGCCTGCCCGGCGGCAACCTGCGCAGCGAGCTGCTGATCACCGCCGGAGAAGAGGCCGACGGCGACTTCTTCCGCTACGGTTCGGAGTGGGAGCCGGAGACCGGCACCACGGTGCGCGCCTGGTCGAGTCAGCGCTGGCGCGGCGAGCCGAAGTCGAAGCAGGCCGAGATCGGACAGACCGGCGTCATCGACATCGCCACCGCGGTACACGCCCTGCGACGCGATCCGCCGGAGGGCCCGCGCTCGCTCGAGATCTGGTCGGACGGCAAGCTCTATCCGGTGGTCGTCCTGCCGCGCGGAATCGAGCAGCGCCGCGTCGACGGCCGGCTCGTCGAAGCCCGGCACTTCGCCGTGCGGCCGGTCGAGCGACCGGACCGGCGGGTCTGGAAAGGGGAGATGGACCTCTGGCTGGCGACCGACGAGGTGGCGACACCGATCGAGATCCGGGTCGCCCGCTCCTCGGCTAGCGTCCGGCTCGAGCTGGTCGAGCGGCTCCCGTCGGCGGGCCCGGCGGGAGAAACCAGGAAGGGAGACGAGCCATGAAAATCGATCGTCGTCAGGCCATCGGCACCCTCGCCGTGGCGACCGCCGGAGCCTGGATCGCGCCGCGCTTCGCGCTGGCCGGCGAGCCGGCGGGCGAGCCGGCGTTCACCCTGCCGGCGCTGCCCTACGACTACGCTGCGCTCGAGCCGCACATCGACGCCGAGACGATGCGGATCCATCACGGCAAACACCACGCCGCCTACGTCGCCAAGCTCAACGAGGCGGTCGCGGCGACACCCGGTCTCGCCGGGCGGCGGCTGGAGGAGCTGCTCGCCGGGCTCGAGGCCGTTCCCGAGACGGCGCGCACGGCGGTGCGCAATCACGGTGGCGGCCACCACAACCACTCGCTGTTCTGGACCTCGATGAAGCCCGGGGGAGCGCCGCCCTCGGCCGACCTGCGGGCGTCGATCGACGCGACGTTCGGCTCGCTCGACGGGCTGAGCGGCAAGCTGATCGCCGCGGCGACCGGCGTCTTCGGCTCCGGGTGGGCCTGGCTGGCGGCCGGCGCCGCCGGGCGCCTCGAGCTGATCACCACCGCCAATCAGGACTCGCCGCTCACCTCCGGGCTCACGCCGTTGCTCGGCGTCGACGTCTGGGAGCACGCCTATTACCTCAAGTACCAGAACCGCCGCGCCGAATATCTCGCGGCGTGGTGGAACGTCGTCGACTGGCAGGCGGTCGAGCGGCGCCTCGCGGCGGCCCGCGGCTGAGCCGCGGGCCGGGTGCTAGAGTCTGCGGCCGTGAAGATCCGGCGGGCCGCCAAGTACGGCTTCTGCGCCGGTGTGCGGATCGCCGACCAGAAGGTCAAGAAGTTCGCCGCCGGGGGCAACAGCGGCAACATCCTCGGCCAGGTCGTCCACAACGAGCGCGTGGTCGACGAGATGGAACAGCTCGGCGTCCACACCGTCCAGGGTTTCGACGAAGTCGAGCAGGGGACGATCGTCTTCTCGGCCCACGGCGTGCCGCCCTCGTTTCACCAGCGGGCCAGGGCGCGCGGCCTGCGCATCCTCGACACCACCTGCCCCTTCGTCTACGACATCCACGACGAGGCCAGCGTCGCGCTCTCCGAGGGAGCCCACCTCGTCTTCATCGGCGACCCGAAGCACCGCGAGGTGATCGGCTACACGCACGACCTCGACCCGGCCGACTACCACATCCTGATGACCGAGGCGGAGGCGCGCGCCGTCGACTGGACGCGCTACGGGCGGGTCAAGATCTTCTACCAGACCACCCTCAACGCGGACGAGTTCGAGCCGGTGGCGCGCTTGATCGAGTCGCGGGTGCCCGCGACCCGGCGCGCCGACACGATCTGCTACGCCACCAAGCAGAATCAGGAGGCGGCGCACGAGCTCGGCCGCGATCCGGAAGTCACCTGCATCGTGGTCATCGGCGGCAAGCGCTCGGCCAACACCCGCCATCTGTGGGAGATCTGCCAGCGCTACAAGCCGAGCTACCTGATCCAGGGAGCCGACGATCTGCGCTCGGAGTGGTTCGCCGGTGGCGGGGTCGTCGGCGTCACGGCGGGCGCTTCGACTCCCGACTACGTGGTCGAAGAGGTCGAGCGGGCGATCGTTGCCCTGGCGCCGTCGAGCCCGGTGCCGGCACGCGCCTGAATCGTCGATGGCCGACACCCTCGCCCGACTGCGCGCCCGCGCCGCCGCCGCGCGGGCGCGCATCGTCCTCCCGGAAACCGCCGACGAACGGATCCTCGCCGGTGCCGTCGCGGCCGCGCGCGCCGGATGGGCGCGTCCCGTCCTGCCGGGCC
>JAIOJQ010000168.1 GCA_019911865.1 Thermoanaerobaculia bacterium | reverse complement strand
GAGACCGACGGCGGCCAGATCCCGCGCTCGGCCTGGTGGCCGGAGACGACGATCAACGTCATGCCGGGCACGACCCGCGCCTTCGAGTTCGTCGCCGACAACCCCGGCGACTGGGCGCTCCACTGCCACAAGACGCACCACACGATGAACGCGATGGGCCACGACATCCCGAACATGATCGGCGTCGATCAGCAGGGCGTCTCGCGCGAGATCTCGCGCCTGGTCGAGGGCTACATGGCGATGGGCTCCTCCGGCATGGCGGAGCACGCGGCGCACAGCGAGCACATGCCCGGCCTGCCCAACACGCTGCCGATGATGACCGGCACGGGACCGTTCGGACCGGTCGAGATGGGCGGCATGTTCACGGTGCTCAAGATCCGCGAAGGGATCGCGAGCTACGAGGATCCGGGCTGGTACGACTACCCGCCGGGCACGGTGTCATGGCGAGTCGACCCGGCGGCGCCGGAAAAGGAGCCGAGCCATGAGCACGGTGGGTAAGTGGATCATCCGCCTCTTCGCGGCCGTCGGCGTGTTGGCGACCGTGGCCGCCCTGGGCTTCGCGCTCACCGGGATCTCGGCGCGCGAGGATCCGCCGCGCGCCGAAGTCGTGATGGCGAGGGCCGCTCGCGGCCTGCTGATTCCCGCCAGCACGGCGCGGGCACGCAACCCGCTCCTGCCGACGCCCGAAAGCCTGCGCTCGGCCCGCGCGCACTGGGCGGACCACTGCGCGTCCTGTCACGGCAACGACGGCAAGGGCGACACCAAGATGGGCCGCAACCTCTACCCACGGGCGCCGGACATGACGGCGCCCGCGACCCAGGAGCTCAGCGACGGCGAGCTCTTCTGGATCATCGAGAACGGCATCAAGCTGACCGGCATGCCGGCCTGGGGCGCCGCTTCGCCCGAGGACGACGCCGAGACCTGGGAGCTCGTGCAGCTCATCCGCCTGCTCCCCGCGCTCACCGAAGCGGAGCTCGCCGAGATGAAGCGTCACAACCCGATCTCGCGGGCCGAGCTGGAGCAGGAGCTCGAGATGGAGCGCTTCCTCGCCGGGGAGGACGCACCTCCCGCCCCGACCGAGCCCCACCACTGACCGTTGGTACCCAGACGACGCAGGCAGACAGGCCGTTGAACGCAGCCCTACAAGGAGCATTCGAGATGAGAACGAACCGCAGCATCCTCTACTGGACCCTCGCCGCCGTTGCCGCCTTCACCATGAGCGGACCCTCCCTCGCCCACGAGGGGCACCATCACAACGCCATGGGAACCGTCCGCGCCGTCGACGCAGTGCAGCTCCAGCTCGAGACCAAGGACAGCAAGCTCGAGACGTTCACGCTCACCGACGCGACTACCTACAAGCGCGGCGACTCCGCGGCCAAACGCGAGGACGTCCAGGTCGGCGCGCGGGCTGTCGTGATGTACGAGACGAAGGACGGCAAGAACGTCGCGATCGAGGTGAAGCTGTCGGCAACCGGCCATGAAGGACACGAGGGGCACGGCGCCTCGGCGTCGCCAATGCCTGCGCCATCGAGCGGTGCCGCGATCACCGCCGACGAGGCCGCGGCCCTGCGCCAGGTCGATCCGCGCTTCGTCTGCATGGTCAACAACTCGCTCTTCGACAGCCCGCAGATCCCGGTCGAAGTCGGCGGCCAGACCTATTTCGGCTGCTGCCCGATGTGCAAGGAGCGCCTCGCGACGGACGCGGAAGCGCGCCAGGCGATGGACCCGGTGAGCGGACGCATGGTCGACAAGGCAGTGGCGGTGATCGGCGTGCTCCCCACCGGCGCGGTCGTCTACTTCGAGAGCGAGGCGAACCTCGCCGCCCACCGGGCCAAGCTCACCGGGCGGCAGCCGTCATGATGTCATCCATCGGTGGGACCGCTGCTGGCGAGACCGCTGGGCATCACGTTGCTCGCGGCCCACGGACGCGCTGGATGTCCATCGCCGTCGCGGCGACCTTCCTGATCGTCCTGGCACCCGCCGCGTACGGCGAAGAAACGGCAGTCGACGCTGCGGCGCGCTTCGGCAAGGCCCTCGAGTCCGGGGACCGGGTCGCGGTGCTCGATTGTCTGGCGCCCGAGGTCGTGATCTTCGAGCACGGCGGCGCCGAGCTGTCGCGCGAGGAGTACGCGAGCCATCACCTCGACGGCGATCTCGCGTACCTCGCGGAGATCGACGTGCGCGTGGTCGACCGTAAGGTCCTCGGCGGCGCCGACCGCGCGATCGTGCTGACGCGCACCGAGTCGAGCGGCCAATCCAACGGAAAGCCGGTGGCGTCACGCGGCACCGAGACCCTTGTCCTGGAGCGCCGCGGCGAGCGCTGGCTCATCGTCCACGTCCACTGGTCCTCGGGGCGATCGAGCTGAGGCGCGCCATGACCGCGCGAGAAGGCGATTCCTACGTCCACGCCCTCCGCTTCCGGTGGCTGACGCCGCTCTACGACGGCGTCGTCGCCGCGACCACCCGCGAGCGGACGTTCCGTGCCGCCGTCCTCGAGCAGGCGGGACTGCGACCCGGGCAGCGCGTGCTCGACCTCGGCTGCGGCACCGGAACCTTGGCAATCGAGATGGCGAGCCGGTGCCCGGGTCTCCAGATCTTCGGACTCGACGGCGATCCGGAAGTACTGGCCAGAGCGGAGCGGAAGGCGGTGCGGGCCGGCGTCGAGATCACCTGGCAGCACGGGCTCGCGACGCGGCTCCCGTTTCCCGACAGCAGCTTCGATCGGGCCGTCTCGACCCTCTTTTTCCACCACCTGGCGACCGAGGACAAGGTCTCGGCCGCGCGCGAGTTGCACCGCGTGCTCCGGCCGGGCGGGCAGCTCCACGTCGCCGACTGGGGTCCGCCGACGAGCCGCCTGCAGCGGCTGCTCTTCCTCCCCGTCCAGTGGCTCGACGGCTTCGCCAACACGACGCCCCAGCTCGCCGGCGGCCTGACCGACGCCTTCCGCCGGGCAGGATTCGAGGGGGTTCAGGTCTCCCGCCGGATCCCCACACCGCTGGGCACCATGGCCCTCCACCGGGCGGACAGGGCGTAGCCGTGCCGGCGGCCACCCGCGCAGTCCGGCGACACCCACCTTTTCGGGTATGGCCTCGCCGGTTGCCCGGCTCGTATCGTCTCGGCGAGATGAGAAGTCTCCTCCGCACCCTCGCATCCGCGCTGTCGATCGCGCTGCTGCTGCCGGCCTTGGCCAGCGCGCTCTCGCCGTGCGGGATGCCCGACTGCCCGATGGTCGAGTGCGGAGCCCCGGCGGAGCATGCCGGACACGACTGCTGTCCGGCCGCCGATACGAGCCTGACGGCGCCGTGCTGCGAGCAGCGCGTCGAAGCGCCGGCGACACCGACCCGGGTGACCGAGAAGCCGGCCGCCCCCGCGCTCGCGAGCGCCGACGCGCCCGCTCCGGGAGGGTCTCCGGAAGCGGAGATCGCCTGGCCGGCCAAGGCCCGTCCCTCCCGCGTCCTCGACTGCCTCAGTCAAAGCTGCGTCCTGCGGATCTGAGCGCCTCGTCGCGCCTGTAGGGCTGCACCATGGGGGTGCATGCCCGCAGTGTTCGACGAGGTGTCTCATGTTCTGGACGAGCCTGATTCGCAAGACGACGACCGGCGCCACCGGCGCCACCCACAGAGGACCAGGGATCGCACCCCACGGGGAGCGACCGAGAACGCACGCCGTACGCCCGCTCGCGGAGGAGTTCATCATGACCAAGATCTCGAAGCTCGCTTTCGCCGCCTCTCTGCTCGCTGTTTCGACCCTTCTCGCCGTTTCGAGCGCCCGAGCCGAGAGCCCGGGCATCCGCCACACCGTCTTCATGGCCGGCAGCGTTATCGAAGCGTCGGACGAAGGGATCTACCTGTGCATCGGGACCGCCGAGGGCGCCGCCCCGGGCCAGGTGCTCGACGTTGTCCGGGTGACCCGCGTCCGGAGCGGCAATCCCAAGCAAGGGATCCGATTCCATCGCGAGAAGGTCGGCAAGGTGAAGGTCGAGGCGATCGTCGACGAGCACTTCGCCCAGGCGACCGTCCTCGACGGCAAGGTCGAGAAGGGCGACATCGTCCGGCTCGTCGATCCCGAAGATTCGATGAAGAACTGACCGGCGATCTGTCTCGCCGTCGCGCCCGCGGAATCCGCGCAGAAAGGACCAATCGTGCACACCAGGCTCCTCACCCTCTCCCTCGTCGTAGGCCTCGCCGTTTCGGCCTGCGATGGCTCGACCCCCACCCAGCCTACGAGCAGCTCGATCGTGCTGCAGAAGGCCACCGTGTCGGTCGCCGGCACGGTCGTCAACGGCACGACCGTCTCGCGCGATCACGAGACGGGGGCCAGCACGCGGTTCGAGGCGCACCTCGTCGACCTCGCGGGCCGGCCCGCGTTGGGCCATACGGCTCGCATCGACTACATGCGACCCAACGGACACGGCTCGATGATGAACGGCGGGCGCATGACCCTGTACGACGACGGGACGCACGGCGACCGAATGGCCAACGACGGGATCTACTGCTTCGAGGACTTCGGCGGCGAGTACGGCTGCCACGGTGCGAACGCGCCGATGGGCCGGCACGACTACGACTTCTTCGGCATGGATCACTCCAATGGCGAGACCAACCACATGCTCGTCACCGTGACCGTCGGCTGACACGAGCTCTCCACCGAGACCCGATTCCGGAACCCGTCCATGAGGCCGTTCGCCAAGCTCCTCGCCCTCGCCGTCGCCGTGGCCCTGCTTCTGCCGGGCCTCGCGGCGGCGCTGGTGGCGTGTTCGATGGCCGACTGCCCGATGATGGACGGCGGCGAGGCGGGAGCGCACGATTGCTGCCCGCCGGCCCCGGCGACGGTCTCGATCGACTGCTGTGAGCACGCACCCACGGCGCGGACTGCTGCGCCGGTTGTGCCGGAGCGGGACCCGTTGACGATCGTGGCGATCGTCGGCGGCTCCAACGTAGCGATCATCCCGCTCCCGGTCGCCATTCCTTTCCTACCCGACCGGAGGCAGCCGCACCCTCCCCTCGACTGCCTGGCGAGGACCTGTGTCCTGAGGATTTGAGGCCCCTCCACGCCTGAACGGATCCCGCCAATGAAGGCGGGCTCCATCCGGAATGGTCGAGGAGGACCTCATGGACCGCATTCTCCCAGCGCTCACCCTCTTGGTGGCGCTCCAGGCGCCGGCCTTCGGGCAGCCCGATCCCGCGCCAGCTCAAACCCCGACCGAGTCTCGAACTGCCGACCTCACCTCGGCGCCGGGGCTCCTCTCCGATGAACCGGTCGCGGAGCTCGAGGAGCTCGTCTCCGAGGCGCTGTCGCGAGCCCCGGCGCTGGCCGCGAAGCGGGCCGAGATCGAGGCGCGGCGCGAGATGGAAGCGCCCGCCGGCGCCCTGCCCGACCCGATGGTCGAGGCAGAGCTCCAGAACATCGGTTTCGAGCCGACTGTCGGCTCGGAAGAGATGTCGATGCTCGGCGTCCGGGCCCGTCAGGGCCTCCCGTACCCCGGCAAACGCGCCGCCGCGCGCGAGGTCGCGCGGGCCGAAACCGAGCGGGCGCGCACCGATCTCGCCGCGCTGGAACGCCAGGTCGCGGCCGAGGTTCGCTCGCTCTACGCGCGGATCTGGGCTCTCGATCGCGAGCGCGAGGCGCTCGCCGCGGCCGACGAGTTGGTCGACCTGCTCGAAGAAATCGCCCACAGTCGCTACTCCGCAGGCGAGGGAGACCAGGAAGGGGTGCTCAAAATCCAGGTCCAGGAGCTGCGCATCGCCGAGTTGGTGGGCGACCTGGCGCAGGAGCGGCGAACCCTAGTCGCCGAGCTCAACCGCTGGCTCGATCGCCCGGGCGACGCACCCGTCGCGGACACCCGGCTCCTGCCGAGCAGCCGGCCGATCGGCTCCGATGCCGAGCGGCTCGCTCTCGCCGGCTCCGCCGAGGTCCGGCGGGCACAGGCGACCGTGATCGCCGCCGAGCGCCGGGTCGCACTCGCCCGGCTCGAGCTCAAGCCGAACTTCTCGGCCAATGCCGGACTCGCCGCGCGCGGCGGCTTCGACCCCGTCGTTTTGCTCGGCTTTGGCGTCGAGCTGCCGATCTGGCGCCGCCAGAAGCAGCTGCCAATGCTGCGCGCGGCCGAGCACGAGCTCGAGGCCGCGCGCCGCGAGCAGGCGGACGCCGAGGCGATGGTGCGCTCCGAGGCTGCGAGCCTCCTCGCCGCCTGGCAGAACGCCGACGAGCAGGCGAACCGTTATCGCCAGGGCATCCTGCCCCAGACGAGCGCCGCGCTCGCCGCCGCCCGTTCCGGCTACCTCACCGGCCGCGGAGACTTCTCCACCGTCATCGAGGACTTCAATCTCTGGCTCGAGGCCCGGGTCGCGCTCGCGCGGCGCGAGGCCGACCGCTTCATCGCTTCCGTCGCATTCGACCGCATGGCCGGTACCGGGTCACTCCTGGCCGGCGCGAAGGAGTGACCATGTTCCGCAACCTGCTCCGTTCTCTCGCCCGCTCCGCCGCGGCCCGCAGCACGCTACTCGTGCTCGGGCTGCTCCTCGTCGCCCTGCCGTTCATCGGCTGCGGCGCCGAGCACTCCGAGGAGGGCGCCGGGTGGCACTGCCCGATGCACCCGACCTACACCTCCGACAAGCCGGGCGACTGCCCGATCTGCGGCATGAAGTTGGTGCCGATTCCCGAGGCCGAGAGCGCCGCGCCCAAGGCCGAGGCCGGCTCCGGCGAGCGTCGCGTGCTGTTCTACCGCAGCCCGATGGACCCGTCGGTGACCTCACCGGTGCCGGCGAAGGACACGATGGGAATGGAATACGTGCCGGTCTATGCGGACGAGGTCTCCCGCCCCGCGAGCGCCGTACCGGGGCTCGCGACCGTCGCGGTGAACGCCAGCGGTATCCAGCTCGCCGGCGTCCGCACCGCGGTCGCGGCGCGAGAGCATCTCGCCAGCTCCACCCGGACGGTGGGTCTGGTGCTGCCGGATGAGCGGCTGGTACGCCACGTCCACACCAAGATCGCCGGTTGGGTGGAGAAACTCCACGTCAACTTCACCGGGCAACTGGTGCGTCGAGGCCAGCCGGTTCTCGCCATCTACTCGCCGGAGTTGCTCGCCTCGCAGGAGGAGTACCTGCGCGCCCGACAGTCGGTCGCGCGCTTCGCGAGCTCCACCATTCCCGAAGTAAGAGAAGGCGGCGAGGAGCTCGCCGCATCGTCGCGTCGACGTCTGGAGCTGTTCGACGTGCCACAGAGCTTCCTCGAGACCATCGATCGTACGGGCAAGGCGCAGCGCACGGTCACACTGGTCGCACCGGCCTCCGGCTTCGTGAGCACCAAGGAGGTTCTCGAGGGCATGGAGGTTCAGCCCGGCATGGAGCTCTTCACGCTCACGGACCTCTCCCATGTCTGGGTGGAGGCCGAGTTCTACGAGAACGAAGCGCGGCTCTTGCGCGTGGGACAGCGGGCGGATGTCCACTTGCCCTACGAGGCCGGACACGTCATGCCCGCCGAGGTCACGTTCATCTACCCGACGCTCTCGGCCGAGAGCCGTACTCTCAAGGTGCGCCTCGAGTTGGGCAATCTCGACGGTCACCTGAAACCCGGCATGTTCGTCGACGTGACGGCCGATCTGGAGGCGGCCGATGGCATCGCCGTTCCAGAGGACGCGGTGATCGACACCGGTCTGAGGCAGGTGGTCTTCGTCGAGCTCGAGCCCGGGACCTTCGAGCCGCGCGATGTCCAGGTCGGACTTCGTGGCGCCGGCAGGGTCGTCATCCTGTCGGGGGTTGGTGAAGGGGAACGTGTTGCGACCCGTGCCAACTTCCTTCTCGACTCCGAATCGAAGCTGCGCGCTGCCTTGCAGGCGGCACAGGCACCCGCGTCGTCCGCTGGGGCCACCGCACCGAAGCCGCCCGCCAACTCTGACCAGCAGCACTGAGCCGAGGGGAGATCGCCATGATCAAGCGCATCATCCGCTTCTCCGCCGAAAACCGATTCCTCGTGCTCGGGGCCGTTGCGGTCCTGATCGTCCTCGCCGGCTACACCCTGCGGCAGATCCGACTGGACGCTCTGCCGGATCTTTCCGACACCCAGGTCATCGTCTACTCGCGATGGGACCGTTCTCCCGACATCCTCGAGGACCAGGTCACTTACCCGATCATCGCCAACCTGCTCGGAGCGCCGAAGGTCAAGGCGATCCGCGGCTACTCCGACTTCGGGTTCTCCTACGTCTACGTGATCTTCCAGGACGGCACCGACCTTTACTGGGCACGCTCCAGGGTCCTCGAGTATCTGTCCAAGATCCAGTCGCGGCTCCCCGAGGGCGTCCAGACCGAGCTCGGTCCGGACGCGACCGGCGTCGGTTGGGTCTACCAGTACGCCCTCGTCGACCGCGAGAAGAAGCACTCGCTCGACGAGCTTCGGTCCTACCAGGACTGGACGCTGCGCTACGCCCTCCAGTCCGTGCCCGGCGTTGCCGAGGTCGCCTCGATCGGTGGCTACCAGAGGCAGTACCAGGTGACGGTCGACCCCAACCGGCTGGCGGCTTATGGGCTTCCGATCGACACGATCGTCAGCGCCGTGCGGCGTTCGAACAACGAAATCGGCGGGCGCCTGTTGGAGCTGTCGGGGCGGGAGTTCATGGTGCGCGGCCGTGGGTACGCCAAGAGCACCGACGACCTCGGGCAGATCGTGGTCAAGGTCGCTCCAGGAGGCGTCCCGGTGCTGCTGCGCGACGTCGCGAACATCGAGCTCGGCCCCGAGATCCGGCGCGGCGTATCGGACCTCGACGGCGAAGGCGACACCGTCGGGGGCATCGTCGTGATGCGTCACGGGGAGAACGCGCTCAACGTCATCCGCCTCGTGGAGGCGAAGCTGGCGGACCTCAAGCAGTCTCTCCCCGCGGGCGTCGAAGTGGTCACCACCTACGACCGCTCGACGCTGATCGAACGCGCGATCGGCACGCTGAAGCACGAGCTGGTGGTCGAGATGATCATCGTCTCGTTGGTGATCCTCTTCTTCCTCTGGCATGTGCCTTCCGCGGTCGTTCCCATTCTGACCATTCCGATCTCGGTGCTGCTCGCCTTCATCCCCATGTACCTCATGGGCCTGACGGTCAACATCATGTCGCTCGCAGGAATCGCCATCTCGATCGGCGTCCTCGTGGATGGAGCGATCGTCGAGGTCGA
>JAIOJQ010000167.1 GCA_019911865.1 Thermoanaerobaculia bacterium | reverse complement strand
TACCTGTACTGGCTCGGTGCGGTTTCGACGGGCAGCAGCCGACGCTGCCGCGAACGGAGCGCTGGCAAGGTCACCTGGCCGGTCCGAAAACGCGACCTCGAACACGGCCTTTGCCGGGTCCACCGCGAGCGTCGTACGCTTTCCCACGGACTTCACCTCTTGAGGGAGTATGCGCTGATAACTCCGACGACTCTGGCGCCTCAGATGCCTTTCAAGTCGAAGGAGGAGTCCATCTCATCACTCAAGCGAACGCGCTTCGCGCGCTGCTTAGCTCAGAGCCGCTAGCCGGCAATGAAACCGAGAGGCACCCCGTGATCAGAAGAGCCCTTCTCTCGATCTGCCTCGCACTTGCTCCAGCAACTTTGGTCGGACAAGCCCTAGACCTGCCGGCCAGACTTGGCGCCGTGGACTGGTCTTATACCCCGCTAGAGGCGGTGCAGAACCCAAACTCGCGGCGCACCGTTGTGTGGCTTGGTCGTGTCGAGTCCGTGGCCACCAGGGCCGAGGGTGGAAAGGTCACGGTTGAATGGTTGTGTCGGCACCTCGAGTTTGCGGTCCGTGGCCCCGGTGCCATTGCATCGGCCCCAGTTCAGTTTCGATCGTCGGAATCTGGATACTTCGTCATCAATCTTGTTCTGGATGTCCCTGCGGAAGCCGCTGCCGACCTTGAGGCTCAGTTCGAAGTGACGGAAAGGTACGTGCTTGCTGCGGGCCATATATCCGGCATGGTCAATGTCGCTGGGCACGCTGCAGCTTTTCTGGCCACCGAAGCAATGACTCAGGCAGATGACCTTGGCAAGGAATCCACGAACTAGCTCGACTGCAGGGGTCGGTTGCCGGCTAACCCCTCGGGCGGACGCGTTCAGCGACGGCATCCGGCTTCGCCGGTTCGGCATGGTGCAGCGCCGCTCAGCTCCAGATCCCTTAGGCGCCGATGATCTCGTTTAGGCCTTCCAGAACTCTGCTTAGCTCTTCGGGAGCGAGCTTGCCAAGGCGCTTGCCCAGTCTCTCGGTTGAGAGTGTCCGAATCTGTCCCATCTTCACCCAGGAGCGCTTGGGTAGCCGGGCAGAGAGGATTTCGAGGGTCAGTGGGAAGCCGGCCGTCGGTTCGCGGCTCGTCACCGCGAGTGCGATCACGGTTCCGGATCTTTGGTTGAACACATCCTGGCTAAGGACTAACACCGGTCTTTGGCCCGATTGCTCATGTCCGCGTGTCGGATCGAGGTCGGCCCAGACAACATCACCTCTCAATACCCGGGCCACGACGTCTCCGAGGTGAGCCAGTTCTCCGCCTCCGCACGCTCCGCTTCCGGATCGAGCTTGGCGCACTCCTGAGCCAGGCGAGTCCGACTCAAGCGAGCCAGCCGATCGTGAACGGCTTCTTGAATCAACTGGCTCCGACTTGCGGCGACTCCCCGGCGAACAAGCTCGTCCACCTGGCTCAGGGCTTCTGGGTCGATCGAGATAGCAATCTTGGCGGCTGGCATGTCGCGATGGTAACACCACTGGTCATACTGTCAACAGGTGTGGCTCGGCGCCTAACCAGTCGAATCTGGACTCTTCCCGCAAGTAGCGCGCCGCGCGGTTTCTGACGAAGTGCACGACTGCAGTCGTATCTATGGCAGCAGCTGCCCAGTTTTGCGCGACTACGAACTGCGCCGGGCGGCGCCGCGCCCCAGGCCTAGCCGAGGTGAAAGCGGCGGAGTTGGTCCCCTTCTTTGAGAAGTGCGGATGCGAACGAGTGCGTCCGTCGGCCCCTCGGTCGCACCCGAAATGTAGACGGGCGAGGCCAATCAGTCTCCGAACAGGGCGAGCTGCTCCGCACGCTCAGGGCGAGTCAACGGGAGGATTGCCTCGGCGAGGGTCGAGCCGCCTC
>JAIOJQ010000166.1 GCA_019911865.1 Thermoanaerobaculia bacterium | reverse complement strand
TACGCGCCGGACAAGTGGACGGTGCGCGAGGTGCTCGGCCACGTCAACGACGCCGAGCGGGTCTTCGGGTACCGCTTCCTGCGCCTCCGGCGCGGCGATCCGACGCCGATGGAGAGCTTCGACGAGAACCTCTTCGCCGCCGCCTCCGACGCCGCCGGCCGCCCGCTCGCGCAACTCGCCGACGAGTTCGTCGCCGTCCGCTCGGCCCTCCTGCCGCTGCTTGAGGGGCTCACCCCCGCCGACTGGCGCCGCACCGGAACGGCCTCCGGCTGGACCGTCTCCCTCGCCGCCGTCGCCTGGATGGCCGCCGGCCACGTCCGTCACCACCAGGCGATCCTGCGCGAGCGCTACGGCCTCGGCTGAGTGGCGATCGCCGCCGAGCGCGCCGCCAACAGCCGCTCCAGCTCCGCCCGGCGCACCGCCAGCAGGTGCCAGTCGGCGCGGCCGGCGGCGACGCGCAGGATGTCCGACTGCTCCTCGTAGGCCCGTGCTACCCCGGGCGGTCCGTGCACCAGCATGTGGGTTACGCCGCGCAACAGCTCCGGCTGCAGCGCCCGCGGGTTGAGGGCCAGGTGGTCGCTGCGCAGGTAGGCCACCGCAGGCTCGCGGCGCACCACCAGCGACGAGGGGTAGTCGACGAAACTGAAGTGGGTCCCGGCGCCGCGTTCGAGCGCGGCCCAGGCGAGCATTTGGAAGTAGGGCGCCAGCCGGAAGTTCGGGCTCTCGAGGCGCCAGTCGAGCGCCAGCAGCCGGGCCTCCGGCGGAATCGCAGCGAGGCTCTCTTCGAAGCCCGCCATCTCGCGCCGGCCGAAGTCCCGCCAGGCGAAAAAGCTGACCCCGAGCTGCAGCAGCAGGGCGGCGCCGGCGATCCCTGCCGCCAACCGGCGCGGCGCCAGCGGCGGCGGCACGGCGAAGAGCAGGGCGAGCAGGCCGGGCGCTCCCCAGCGCCATGCGAAGAGGATCGTCCGGTCGACCTTGTCGGGCAGCAAGAGGCAGCCGGCGAGGCAGAGTCCGCCAAAGATGGCGAGAAAACGGTCGACTCCCCGCCAATCCTCTCGTGCGGCGCGCCAGAGGCCGAGCGCGATCCAGAGCAGCAGCAGGGAGAGGAGCAGGGGTTCGATCGGCCCGCGCAGGCCGCCGTAGGCGATCGAGGCGGCGGTGTCCGGATCGGCGAGTCGCCCGAGCGGCGCGAGGATCATCTTGCTGCTGGTCTGCCAGCCGCTCGCCTCCAGCTGGTTCGCCCAGGCGAAAGCGAGCGGTTGAAAGGTGGCGACGGCGAGGGCGCGGGCCAGGGTCTCGTGCGGCCGGAAGTGGACGAGCAGCGAGTAGGTGGCGACGGCGAAGCCGCCTGCCAGGAGCCAGAGGCCGTGGGCCAGGTAGGCGAGGGCGATCCCGCCCAGGGTCGAGAAGTAGACACGGACGATCGGCCGGTCGCGCCGCTCTTCGCGCAGCTCGCGGACCCAGTAGGCGAGCGAGACGACGCCGAGCAGAAAGTTGAACATCCCGGCGTAGAAGACGCAGCCGAGCAGCAGCGTCGACGCCAGGACGGAGGCCGCCACCGGCCGGCCGAGCCACGCCCCGATCGCGTGCACGGCCGCGAGCCAGCAAGCGGCCACCAGCAGCAGCGCCACCCGCGGCAGCCACTCCACCGGCGCCACGAGGCTCGCCACCCCGAGCGGCAGGTAGCCCAGCTTGTTCGACCCCAGCCAGGTCACCCGCAGCTCGGGGTGCTCGCCCGCCAGCACCTCCCCGAACAGCCGGATCTGGTCGAGCTGCTGCCCCAGATCGAGCACCGGCGGCCGCCGCGCTGCGGAGAAGACAACAGCGAAGAGGATCGTGCAGACTGCGAAGACGGCGGCCCGAAGACGCATCCCACCGTGGTCCTCCATCTCCGTGGTTGTCGAGGGCGAAGTGCCTTGCGCCGACACGCTCCCGCCCCTCACCAGTAGTTGTCCAGAACCGCTTCGCCACCGAGAGGCGCGAGGGTCGATCGCGCTGAGCCCGCCGGGTCGGGATAGCGGAGGCCGATGCCCGAGGGGAAGAACCGGAACTCGTCCCGCACGATCGCCAGCGCGGCGGGCGGGACGGCCTGCAGGCGGTAGGTAGCCACGACCCAGGTGCAGTCGGCGGGCAGGCCCTTCGCCAATTCGCTCATCCAGGTTCCGCGGCGCACCTTTTCTGCGAACAGTCCATCGACGTACCACTCGCGGTTGCAGGGCGGCAGAAAGTAGACGAGACCCGCGGGGTCGAGCACCCGCTCGCCCGGCCGCGCTGCCGCTCGAAGCCCCCGCAGGACCTCGACCATCGGCGCCCGGGGCGCCGCGAGGGCGCCCCGCCAAGGCGCCAAGGGGCTGCGGTGAAGAACAACGGCCTGGAGGAGAAGACCGAGCACGCCGGCGGCGAGCCAGAGCCGGCGCCCGCCCGCGCTCTCTCCGGCATGCGGCAAGTGGAGCGCGACGAGGCCAGCGAGGAAGGGTGCCGGCAGGGCGAGCATGTACGCCCAGGCGTGCGGGTGCAGCACCACGAAGAGCAATGCGGCGCCGGCCGGCATGAGCAGGGCGCGCTCGCCGGCGCCGAGCGCAGCGCGGCGAGCCACGCCGAAGACGGCGACCAGACCGCCGAGGACCAACGTCCACCAGGCAAGATCGCGGGCGAAGACTGCCCCGAGGGACTCGGCCAGCGACACCCGACTGACCTCGCGTGACAACGCGCCGAATTGGCGCAGCGTCTCCAGCCAGCGCCCACCCAGGCCGGCGCTCGCCAGCCCGATCCCCCAGACGAGCATGAGGCCAGCCGCAGCGGCGGCGCAGCGACCGAGGGCGCCGCGGCGCCGGCGCAGGACGGCGACCGCCCAGATCGAGAGCACTGCGGCGAAGTAGAGCCCCTTGAGGTGGTGCAGTGCCAGCCAGGCGAGGGCCACGCCGGCCAGTGCGGGCCACGGGCGATCCGCGCTGGCGAGCGCGGCCGTGACTGCCAGGAGGCCCAGCAGGATCGCCGTGTCGTAGCGGAACTCGAATCCGTGCGCGACGAAGGCCGCCTGCGCGAGGGTCAGGGCTCCGGCCGCCGCGAGTCGGGTACCGGAGAGGCCGCTGCGCAGGAAAGCGACCGCGAGCAGCGCGAGCACCGGGACCGCGGCGGCGAGGCGTGCAAGGAGAAACAGCCGGCCGGGGTCGCCGACCGCCGCTGCGAGGGCGCCGACTGCCAGTGTCCAGGGCATCAGGAACGCGGGTGCCGTATCCGCCCCAGCGAGCTCGAGCACGCCGGCGCGCAGCACCAGCGCTTCGTCGAAGTTGAGCCGGCGCCACGCCGCCAGGAAGACGAAAACCAGGGCGAGCACGCCGGCGAGGCCGAAGGCCAGCCGTTGACGGAGGATCATCCGGAGGACGACTCTACCTGTCACCGCTCCGGTTCCCCCCGGCCGCGCGCCGGCTGTCCTAACATTCGGTGCGCCGGCCTCGCCGGCAGGAGATTCGACGATGCCCTACCGCCGCTCCCTGAGGGTCGATTTCGAATTGGCGATGCGGCAGCACCCGCGCTGGCCGGTGGTGGTCAGCGAGGGGGACTCCTGGTTCTCGCGCTCGGACGTCGTCGGCCGGCTCGACCGCGCGCTGGACGGTGGCCAGCAGGCCTGGGCGCTGTTACGGCTCGAGAAGAGCGGCGACGAGATCCTCACCATCCTGTCGGGCAGCCAGCGGGCGCGGCTGCGCGAGATCTTCTCGGCGCAGCGCGTCGACGCCCTGCTGCTGAGCGCCGGCGGCAACGACCTGGTCGGGCCCGACCTGCTGCCGCTGCTGCGCCCCTGGCGCCGCGGGATGACCGCGCGCGACGCCGTCTCCTTCTCCCGCTTCGAGCGCCGCCTGCGCCAGATCACCGACTGCTGGCGCGAGCTGCTCGACCTGCTCACCGACGCCCGCCAGGCGACGCGAGTCTTCGTCAACTCCTACGACTACGCCGTCCCCTCGGACCGGCCGGTCAGGCTCCTCTTCGGCGCGCTCGAGGTCGCCGGACCGTGGATGAAGCCGGCCTTCGACGCCCGCCGCATTCCGCAGCGCGAGCGCGACGGCGTCGTGCGTCTGCTCATCGACGGCTTCTGCGCCGCCCTCGACGCCCTCGCGGCCGAGCCGCGCGGCGCCGGCCGGCTGATCCGCGTCGAGACGCGCGGCGCCGTCGCCGCCGACTGGCGCGACGAGATCCATCCGAACGCCCGCGGCGCCCGGCGGGTCGCGAAACGCTTCGCCGCGGCGCTCGCCGACGCCGGCCTCCTGCCGCAGATGCACTGAGACCGGCGCCGCGACCCGGGAACTCCGCTAACATCCCGCCCGCATGTCGCCCGAGCCTCGCCGCTGGACCTTCGGCCTGACGCCGCTGCGGGTCGCCGCCCTCATTGTCCTCGCCCTGTTCGCGGCGCTGACCTTCACGGTCCTGCTGACCAACGAGGCGACCTTCGTCTACACGCTCGACGATCCGTACATCCACCTCGCGCTGGCCGAGAACCTCGTGCGCGGCAGCTACGGCATCAACCTCGGGGAGGTCAGCTCGCCCTCCTCCTCGATCGTCTACCCTTTTCTGGTCGCCCTCGGGCTGCTCGCCGGCCTGGGGGACTGGACGCCGCTGGCGCTCAATTTCGTCGCCCTGCTGGGAGTCCTGGTCACCGCGGAGCGAGTCGCGCGTCGCGCCCTCGCGCCGCATCTCGACCGGCCCGAACTCCCGGCCGCGGCGGTCGCGACGATCGCCCTGCTGGCGAGCAACGGACTGGGCGTCGCCTTTACCGGCATGGAGCACCTGCTCCACGTCTGGGTGACCCTGCTCGTCTTCCTCGGCCTGCTGAGCGTCGAGAGCGGCGAGCGAACGCCCGCCTGGCTCGTGGTAGTGATCGCGCTGGCGCCAGCCAGCCGCTACGAGGCCCTGGCGCTGACTGCCGCATCGGTCCTGCTGCTCTGGCTGAGTGACCGGCGGGCGGCGATCCTGGCGGCGGTGGGAGGCGCCCTCCTGCTCGGCGCTCACGCCGTCTGGATGCTCGCCATGGGTCTGCCGGCGCTGCCGAGCTCGGTCCTGCGCAAGCTGCCGATCGCCCAGGGGATCGCATCGCTGCGTCCCGCTTCCGGCGACCACGTCACCAGCTGGCTGCACGGGCTGCTGCGTGCCCTCGGAAACCCGACCGTCGGCCCGCTGGTCCTCGTCGCCGCGCTCTGCGTGCTCGCCACCCTGCTACCGGGTCCGCGGCGTCCCGCCTCCCGCCTCGCCATCTGGATTCTCGGAATCGTCCTGGCGCAGGTGGCCTTTGGTCGCTTCTCGGGGTATCCGCGCTACGAGACCTACGCCGTCGCCGTGCTGATCCTCGCGACGCTGCTCGTCTTCGCCCCGCAGTTCGCGGCGCTCTGGAAAGCGCGACCCGCCGTCACCTCGCTGCTGCTCCTCCTCGCGGTCGCGGCACCCTCCTGGCGCAACCTCACGGCAACCTGGGCTATCCCCGCAGCGAGCAGCGACATCTACTCCCAGCAATACCAGCTCCACCGCTTCCTGACCGAGTTCCACCGCGAGGCGGTCGCGGTCAACGACCTCGGTTGGGCCTCGTACCGCAACGACGCCTATGTGCTCGACCTCTGGGGTCTCGGCTCGGAGGCGGCGCGCAGCGCCTGGGCGGCGCCGGACCCGGCCGCGGCACTCGACGCGCTGGTGCAGGCCCGGCAGGTTCCGCTGGCCGCGGTCTACGAACCGTGGATCGCGGTCGCTCGGCCGCGGCACTGGATTCCGATCGGCTCGATGGAACTGAAGTTCCCGATCACCGTTGTCGAGGGCCACCAGATCACCTTCTTCGCCACCGACCCAGCGCGCTGCGAAGAGATGTGGCGGCGCGTCGCCGCTTTCGCGCAGGTACGGCTGCCTCCCCGCACGGCGGTGGGAATCTCCGATCCGACTCTCTGCACGGCGGCCGCCCGGCGATGAGTCGACCGGCGCCGGCGCGCGCCCTCGTCGCCCTGCCCGGCCAGCTCTGGGCGCTGATCATCCTTCTGACCTTCGGCGTTTTCGACGAGGCGCGGCCGCAGCGAATTCTCCAGTGGGCCGGACTCGTGCTCCTGGCGGCGGCCGTGGGGGTGGTGCACGCCGGCGTCTTCACCGCGTTGGCGGCGCTCGCACGGCGTACCGGCCGGTGGGCCGACGTCGTTCTGGCGCTCGCCGCCGGCGGACTCTATGCGCTGCTTGCTCTGTCGCTGGTCAAGTTCTCGATGCTCCGCTCGCACCTGCGCTTCGAGGATCTCTGGTTCCTCGCGACCAGCGCGAGACAAGCTGCCGGCGAAGGGACGGCGAGCGAGCGGACCTGGTTGGGGGGCGCCGTGCTGCTGCCGCTGGTGCTTGCTCTCCTCCTGTTCGCGCTGCTCACCGCGGAGCGCCGGCGAGAAGCCGCGCCGACCGCGCGCCGCGGGCTGACGCTCGCCGGCAGCGGCCTGATCGCCGTTGCCGCCGTACTCTTTACTCTCCCCTCGGCGCGCTGGGCCGCGACGATTCTGCTGCCCGACACCAGCGCGGTGTCGCGCGGCCTCGAACGGCTGCTCACGCCGCGCCCCGCCTGGAGCGCCGATCCGGCGCGCCACCAGCGGCTGCAGGCCGGCGAGCCTGCCACCCCGCCGCAGCCGGCGTGGAATGTCCTCGTCCTGATGCTCGAGTCGGTGCCGTGGAAACGGCTCTACGGCCCCGACGCGCGGCCGGAGTCGACCCCCGAGCTGCTCGAGCTGGCGCACCGGGCGATCGTCTTCGACCGCGCCTGGGCGGTGTCGACCCACTCCGACTACGCCCAGACCTCGATCCTCGCGTCGCTCTTCCCGCGCAAGAGCGACGCGCACGACTACTTCTTCCGTCTCGACTATCCGCGCGCCCTGCCGTGGGACGTCCTGGCGCCGCACGGCTGGCGCACTGCAGTGGCCTCCAGCCAGAACGAGCGCTGGGGCAACATGATCGCCTTCCTCGCTACGCCCCGGCTCGGCCGGCTGCGCCACGCACCGGACTTCCCCGACGCGCCGCGGCGCGGCGAGGGGAGCGAAACGAAGGTCTACGAAGAGGCGGTGGTCGACGACGTCCTGGCCTGGATCGCCGGGCGGCCGGAGACGCCCTTCGTCGCCTACGTCAACTTCCAGGCCACGCACTACCCTTACATGTGGCCCGACACCTTCCCGCCACCCTACGGGCCGGCGCCGATCGACTTCTCCGCCACGCTGCTCGAGTATCCGCGCGACAAGATCCCGCTCATGCTCGACCGGTTCCACAACGCTCTCGCCTACGTCGACCTGCAGGTCGGCCGGCTGATCGACGGGCTTACCGCGGCGGGAGTGCTCGAGCGCACCGCCGTGCTGGTAGTCGCCGATCACGGCGAGGCGTTCTACGAGCACGGCCTGCCGACCCACGGCACGGCGATGCACGAGGAGCAGCTGCGCGTGCCGATGCTGGCGCTGCTCCCCGGCGAGACGGCGCGCCGGGTCCGCGAGCCGGTCTCGACGCTCGACCTGCTGCCGTCGCTCTACCGCCGGCTCGGCCTGCCGCGCCGCCCGGAGCTGCAGGGGCACGACGGGATCTTCGAACTCGACTACCGGGGCACGCGGCGGCCGCTCTACTTCTCGATCCAGGGGATGACGCGCGAGGACGGCGTGTTCTTCGACGGCTGGAAGCTGCTCGCCAATCACGACCGGCGCGAGGCGGCGCTGTTCGACCTCGGCTCCGATCCTTTCGAACTTCACAGCCTTACGGCGCGCGAGCCCGAGCGAGTTCGCGCCATGCACGCGCATCTCGCCGGATTCCTCGAGCTCCAGCTCGGCTACTACGGAGCGCGGGGATGGGAGGCCGGCTGGGGGCCACCGGCGCTTCCGGGCGTCACCCTGCCCGGAGCGCCCGCTGCGGCCGGAACACCATAAATCCGGAAGTCGCGCTGGTCGACCAGCCACGACCAGCCAGCCGCCGCCGCCCACTGCTGCTCGATCGGCCAGAGCTCCCCGGCCGCCCCCCAGCGCGAGACGACCAGCAGGTCGGCGCCGGCGCGCGCCAGCTCGGAGCGCCAGAATGCGGGGTCGACCGGCACGATCGAGCGGTCGCCGGGCGGGCGGCGCCAGCCGGGCAGTTCGGCCGGGTGACGGCGCACTCCGACGACCCACCGTTCGAGGCGGCGGCCGGTGAACAGGGCGAGAAACTCGTGGTGACCGGAGCTCGCCCAGACCAGCGTCGCCGCACCCGGATGGGCGCGCTCGCCGGCGAGCGCGGCGGCGGCGAAGGGGGCGGCCGGGGAGCTCTGGCCGATC
>JAIOJQ010000012.1 GCA_019911865.1 Thermoanaerobaculia bacterium | reverse complement strand
GCGGCGGCGCGGCGCGATTCGACCGCCAGCTCCCACGGGCCGTGGACGCGGCTGCGGCCGCTCGCCTCGAGCTCGACGAGGCGGTAGATCAGCCGTTCGGCCGGCGGCGCCGCGGCGTCGACGAAGCGGTAGCTGCCGCCGGGCAGGCTGCCGGAAGCCGGCAGCGGCTGCGCCGCGACGGCGGTCCAGGCGCGCGTGCGCGGATCCTGGCGCTCGAGCCCCCAGGCGAGCGTCTCGACCTCGGCGCCGGTCTCCCACTCGACCACCACGCGGTCGCGGTCGCGGAAGGCGCGCGGCTGCGAGACGTTCGCCCAGTTGGGGGCGTTGAGGAAGCGGCAGGAGGTGGCGAGCCCGGCGGCGACCAGGTCGGGCGCGCCGGCGAAGACAGGGTCGTTCGAGAAGATCGCCGTGGTGTCGTTGATCACCGTGACGGCGCCGTCCGGCGGGCCGACGAGCGTCATCCGGTAAGCGAAGGAGGAGGTCTGCCCGGGGATCATCAGCGCCTGGGTGCCGCCGCCGCCGCAGGTCGGGTCGACCGCCGAGATCGGCTGCCAGCGCAGCAGGCCGCCGAGGGTGTCGTTGGCGACCAGCGTGCTGCCGCTGCCGGAGATGTTCGAGATCGTCACCTGCGCCGGGTCGTAGTCGGTCTGGTACTCGTAGTAGGCGGCGGCGCCGCAGCGCTCGTGCTCGGGGGTGAGGCAGTCGGGCGTGCAGCTGGCGGCGTTGGCGACCGTGACGCCGCAGTCCCACTCGGTCTCGCTCACCTTGGTGCAGGAGCAGGTCATGCCGAGGGCGGGGACCGGGACGGTCGAGTTCTTCACCTCGCAGCGGCACTTCGCCGGCGAACCCGGTCTGAGCTCGGACTCACTGTCGCAAGTGGGATTGCCGACCACATGGGCGTTCTGGCTCCAGGTGGCACAGACTGGGATGTCGACGAAGCCGTCGGGAAGCCCGGGCGGCAGGTCGGTGCAGAGCAGGGTGACCGGGTCGGTGAACTCGATAACGCTCTCCTCGCCGCAGCCCGGGAACACCTCTCCCGACGTCAGGTCGGCGCAGAAGTCGCCGTCGGCGTTGAGGTAGGGGCCGTTGTCGGGCGAGCCGATCGGAAAGAGGCGGGCGAGGTCGAGTTCGGTCGTCGCATCGGGGCCGCAAGCCGTGGCGGTGGTGGCTCCCGCCGGGTGGAGCGCCTCGATGGCGCAGCTGGCGCCGTTGTAGGCGTCGGTGGCCGGGTCGCCGTCGTTGTTGATGAACAGGCCGACGTCGTAGCGCGTATTCGCGGTCGTGTTGCTGAGCCGCGCTCCGAGCCGCAGCGTGATCGTGTCGGACGGGCTCGTGCAGCCGTCGTCGATCGTGCCGAGGCCGACCAGCACGAAGGTGACGTCGTTGGCGGTGCAGCTCTGTCCCCCCAGCGCCTGGACGCAGCTGCCATTGGTGATCACCGTGGCGCGGGCGCCGCCGGAGAGTGTCAGGAGGCTGACGAGAGCGGGCAGGAGGACAGAAGTTGTCCGTGCGGCGGCTCGTTTTCTGGGAAAATCGGTAACCATCGGGGGGCACTCCTGACCTGTATCTGCCGTCTGAGTGTGAACTACTTTACAGCAACAGCTACCCCCGGGGGTAGGGGGCGGGCCGGCGCCAGGGTCCGCGATGGGGAGGGGACCGGTTCAGTCCCCCGGGGGGGTACTCAGAGGAAGTGGAGCGTCTCGTCGACCCGCGGTCGCCGCGAGCGGGTCCCGAGCACGGTCGAGCGGAGGCGGAAGAACTCGGCCAGGTCCTCGTCCCCCTCGGCCCCGTCGCCGAGCTCGCTCTCCAGGGTTTCGGGGTCGTCGCCCCGCTCGAGGCGGGAAAAAACCTCCCGCAGCCTGGGGCCCGCCTCGAGCCCGGTCAGTTCGGTGAAGCGGCGCAGGGCGCGGGAGAGTTGGCGCGGATCGGGCTCGGCCCCCTCGGGCCCGCCAGTCAGCGCCTCGAATTCGCCGGCCATCGCGGCGAAGGCCTGCTCCAGGCGCCCTTCGTCGACTCCGGCGAGGAGATCGTCGGCGCCCTCGTCTTCCCCTTCGGGGCGCCCGGAAGAGAGCGTCGCGAAGCGCGACGGGCGGCGCGGCAGCTCCGGCGCCCCGCACTTCGGGCAGGCCGGCCGCGCCTCCGGGGCCACCCGGGCGGAGAAGAAGCTGAAGACGGTGTGGCAGGCGGCGCAGTAGAACTCGTAGATCGGCACGCGCAACTTTTACCACGAAAGGACTTCGGCGGATCTCGAGGACGCCGGCGGGGCTCGGTGTGGAGGCGTGCAACTTGACGGCGGGGGATTGCGTACATATCCTACCGACCGGTCGGTACCTTCCGACCAGTCGGTAGGAGACACCCGATGAGCCCCGAGCTGCACCCCGAGGTCGCCCCGACCCGCGATCGCATCTGCGAGGCCGCCTTCGCGCTGTTCGGCGAGAAGGGGTACGACGGCGCCTCGATGAACGAGCTGGCCGACCTTGTCGGCCTCGCCAAGCCTTCGATCTACAACTACTTCAAGTCGAAGGAGGAGCTGCTGGTGGCGCTGGTCGAAGAGGCGATGCGGCAGTGGAAGGAGCACTGCCTGGAGCCGCTGGCCGCCGCCACCACGTTCGAGCGGCAGCTTGCGGTGCACCTGCGCCAGAGCGTCGAATTCTCCAGCCGCAGCCCGCACGTCGTGGCGGTCTTCCACATGGCGACCACGCACGTCCAGGGGGAGCTCGCGCTGCGCATCCAGACGATGGTCGAGACGGTCGAGGCGGAGATCCAGCAGATCTTCGGGGCGAGTCTCGGGCGGGCGATCGAGTCCGGCGAGATCCCGGCGGACGGCGAGGTGGCCGACCGCATCCTCTTCCTCGGCGTCTTCTTTCACGGCCTGCTCTTCCTGCAGACCAACTGCCCGCACCAGGTCGGCCCGTTGCGCGACCGCCTGGAACCGGTCTGGCGCCAGCTCTACCGGGGCGTCGCCGGCCGGCCGCCTCAGGAGCCCCTCTTCCCATGAACCGAGTTCCCCGCATCCTCGCCGCAGCGAGCATCGCCGCGGCTCTCTGTGTTCCCGCCGGCGCCGCCCGGCTCGATCTGCCCACGGCGGTCCAGCGGGCCCTCGACGAGAACCCGGCCCTCGCCGCGATCGCCGAATCGCGCGCCCGGGTGGCGGGCGGCATCCGCGAAGCGCGCGCCGACGCCTTTCCGCAACTGGCGCTGGTCACCGCGTGGAGCCAGTCGCGCAATCCGTCGCTGCTCAACAGCCCCGACTTCGAATCGATCCTCGAGCAGTTCCCGGGCGGCAGCTTCGAGCCGTCGACCCAGGAGCTGACCCGGGCGGTCGTCGAGGTCACCCAGCCGATCTGGACCTTCGGCAAGGTCGGTGCGGCGATCGACCTCGCCGAACTGGCGGCGCAGGTCGCCGACCGGCGGATCACGGTGGCGGAGCTCGACACCGCCCAGGCGGTCGCCGAGGCCTACTACCGGGTGCTGGCCTCCCGGGACGCCTTGGCGACGATCGAGGCGGATCGCCGGTTCCGCCGCCGCGACCTCGAGCGGGTCGAAAGCCTGCTCGAGATCGGCGAGGCGACCGAGCTCGAGCAGTTGCGCGCCGAGGCGGCGGTCGCCGAAGTCGAGCCCGAGGTGGCGCGCCGGCAAGGGGACGTCTCGATCGCCGAGACCGCCCTGCGCCGCCTGCTCGCGCTGCCTGCCGGAGAGCCGCTCGACCTGGTGGCGGTCGCCGGCGATCCGGGCGAGGCGCCGGCGGTCGACGAGCTGGTCGCCAGCGGCCTCGCGGCGCGCCCCGAGATCGCCGATTTCGAGCTGCAGCTCGAGATCTACGACAAGCGGCGCGCCGTGACCGCCGCCGAAGGCAAGCCGCAGATCGAGTTCGCCGGCAGCTGGGGCCGCGAGGTGCGCGAGCTCGACAATTTCAGCGACCCGCTCTACTCGGCCTGGTCGGCCGGCGTCGGCCTGCGCTGGGAGTTCTTCGACGGCGGCCGTCGCCGCGGCCGGCTCGAGCAGCTGGCCAGCGAGCAGCGCCAGACCGCCCTCGACCTCGAGGACCTGCGCGCCCGCGTCGGCCTCGAGATCGGCCAGGCCGCGGCCGACTACCGCACCGCCCGCGCTCGCGCGGCCGCGGCGCGCAGCTCGGCGCGGGTCGCCCGCGAAGCGCTGCGGGTGGCGCGCGAGAACTACGAACAGGGGGTCGCCACCCAGACCGACCTGCTCGATGCCCAGAGCCGCTCCACGCTTGCCGACACGCTCGCCGTCTCCTCCTATTACGACGCACTGATCCAGGCCTCTCGCCTCGCCCGCTCCGTCGGCAAGCTGCCGACCGCCGGCTGGCAGGCCGTTGTGGAGAACTGACCGCCATGTTGCGCTCGAAAATGCTCTTCCTCCTGCTCGCTTTCCCCCTCGCCGCCGCCGGGTGCGCGCGCGAGAAGGCCGAAGCCGCGGCCCCCTCCACGCCGGCCGACCGGCCCGCGCAGGTGCGCGTGCTCGAGCTGTCGCCGCGCTTCGTGGCGGACCGCACCAGCTGGCCGGCCGATCTGCTGCCCGAGCGGCGCGCCACCCTGGCCGCCGAAGTCGGCGGCTCGGTGGAGTCGGTTACCGTCCAGCTCGGCGAGATCGTGCGCGCCGGCCGGCAACTCGCCGCGATCGACGAGCGCTCGCTCGCCCAGAATGTCGCCGAAGCGGAGGCCTGGCTGCGTCAGGCCGAGCAGCAGCACGAGCGGGCGAGCAACCTGTTCGCGCGCAAGGCGGTGACGCGGGCGCACCTGCTCGACGCCGAAACCAACCGGGACGTCGCCCGGTCGCGCCTCGCCACCGCCCGCCTCGAATTGCGCAAGTCGCACGTCGAGGCGCCGTGGGCCGGCAGCGTGGCTGCCCGCCACGTCGAGGTGGGTGACTTCGTGTCCCCCGGCACGCCGCTGTTCGACCTCGTCGACGTGGCGCGGCTGAAGGTGCGGGCGCCGGCGCGCGCCGCCGACGTTCCCTATCTGGCGATCGGCCGCGAGGTCGAGGTGACGGTGGACGCCCTGCCGGGCGAGCGCTTCGCGGCGCGCATCGAACGCATGGGAGCCGAGCTCGATCCGGACACCCGCACCCTCGAAGTCGAGGCGGAGATCGACAACCGTGGCGGCCGGCTCAAGCCGGGCATGCTGGCGCGCGTCACGGTGACCCGCCGCGAGCTGCCCGCCGCGCTCGTCGTACCGGGTTCGGCGGTGATCGATCTCGGCGCCTCCAAGGCGGTCTGGCTGGTCGAGGACGGCCGCGCCACGCGCCGCGAAGTGACCCTCGGGCCGGTGATCGGGGAGGAGGTGGTCATCGAAGGCGTGCCGGCCGGCAGCCGGGTGATCGTCGAGGGTCGCCACCTGGTCGGCGAAGGCCAGAAGGTCGAGGAGGTCTGAAGTGAGACTCGGCGAGTTCGCGGTCCGCAACCGCGCGACGGTCTTCTTCGCCATTGCCGCGGTGGCGATCGCCGGCCTGTCGGCCTACCGGTCGCTGCCGCGCGAGAGCTTCCCGGACGTCTCGATTCCCAACATCCTCGTCTACACGCTGTGGCCGGGAGCCTCGCCGGCGGACGTCGAAAAGCAGCTCACCGACGAGCTCGAGCGGGAGCTGCAGGGACTCGAAGGGCTCAAGCAGCTCACCTCGACGTCGACCGAGAGCGTGTCGGTGGTCAACGTCGAATTCGTCTCCGGCGTCGACCTCGATTTCGCGCTGCAGAAGGTGCGCGACCGGGTCGATCTCGCCAAGGCCGAGTTCCCGGAGGAGGCCGAAGAGCCGGTACTGCGCGAGCTCAACTTCTCCGACGTGCCGATCCTCCAGGTGCATCTGTCGGGGGATCTCGGACCGGTCGAGCTGCGACGCCTGGCCAAGGAGCTGCAGGACGAGGTCGAGGCGATCCCCGGAGTGCTGCGCGCCGCGCTGGTCGGCGGTATCGAGCGCGAGGTCCAGGTCGACGTCGACCCGGAGCGGCTGCGCCTCTACGGCGTCTCCCTGACCGACGTCATCGACACCATCCGCGACGAGAACGTCTCGATTCCCGGCGGCGAACTGCAGCTCACCGGGCAGACGCTCGCCCTGCGCGTTCCCGGCGAGGTCGAGGATCCCGTCGCCATCGAGGAGTTCGTCGTCAAGGTGGTCGACCAGCAGCCGATCCAGATCCGCGACATCGCGACGGTGAGCTACGGATTCGAGGATCGCTCGTCCTATTCGCGCATCGACGGCCGTGAGTCGGTTTCGCTGTCGGTGCAGAAGCGCAGCGGCGCCAACATCATCGAAGTCGTCGACCGCATCCGCGAGGAGGTCGAGCGGCGGCGCTCCGGCTGGCCGGTTGGACTCGAGGTGACCTTTCTCGCCGACCAGTCGAAGGACATCCGGATCATGGTCGCCGACCTGGAGAACAACGTCCTCTCGGGCGTCGTCCTGGTGGTCATCGTTCTCTTTTTCACCATGGGCCTGCGCAACGCGCTGTTCGTCGGCTCGGCGATCCCGCTGGCGATGCTGCTCACCTTCGTGGTGGTGCAGCTGGCCGGCATGACGCTCAACATGATGGTGCTGTTCTCGCTGGTGCTGGCGGTCGGCATGCTGGTCGACAACTCGATCGTGGTGATCGACAACATCTACCGCCACGTCCAGGAGGGCAGACCGGTCTTCGAAGCGGCGCAGATCGGCACCCGCGAGGTCGGCGGCGCGGTGCTCAACTCGACCCTGACGACGATCGGCGCCTTTCTGCCGCTCTTCTTCTGGCCGGGAGTCGTCGGCGATTTCATGTCGATCCTGCCGATCGCCGTCTGCATCGCGCTGGCCGCCTCGCTGATGGTGGCGTTCACCTCGAATCCCACCTTCGCCGCCCAGTTCATGCGGCTCGGCGAGGACCGCGCGCTGGTGATCTCGGACCGGGCCGAAGTGCCCGAAGGCGGAGGCTACGGCGCGCGCGTCCTCGGCGCCTACAAGCGGATCCTCGTCACGGCGCTGGACCACCGGGGCCTGGTGGTGGGCGGCACGCTGGCGCTCTTCGTCGGGGTCATCCTGCTGTTCGGCGCCTTCAACCATGGCGTCGAGTTCTTCCCCGAGACCGCGCCGCGGCAGATCTGGGCCTCGGTCGAGACCCCGCCGGGCACCCGCCTCGAGCAGACCGATGCCATCGTGCGCGAGCTCGAGAGCCGGCTGCGCGACCTGCCGGACGTCCAGGTGGTCGCGGCGGCGGCGGGGGCCGGGGCCTCCGGCGACGAGTTCAGCGGCGGCCGTTCGGAAGGTGGCGACCCGACCCGCGGCCGCGTCACCCTCGACCTCGCCGACATGCAGGAGCGGTCGCAGAGCTCCTTTCTCACGCTCGAGCAGGCGCGCGAGCGGGCGCGCGGCATCCCCGGCGCGACGATCAACGTCGAGCGGCCGGCCGAGGGGCCGCCGGTCGGCGACCCGGTGTCGATCGAGCTCTCCGGCGACGACTTCGCGAAGCTCGGCGAGATCGCCGACCGCATCCAGCGGCTGATCGCCGACGTTCCCGGCCTGGCCACGCTGGACAGCGATTTCGACCTCGCCCGCCCCGAGGTGCTCGTCCACGTCGACCGGGAGCAGGCGGCGCGGCTCGGCCTCACCACCGCGAAGATCGCCACCACGGTGCGCACGGCGGTGCACGGCACCGAGGCCTCGCAGTTCCGCGACGGCGAGGACGAATGGGACGTCACGGTGCGCTTCGCGCCCGAGGCGCGCGCCAGCCTCACCGATCTCTCGCGGCTGGTGGTGGTCAACGAGGACGGCGTGCAGATTCCGCTCGAGACGGTGGCCCGGGTGTCGACCGGCAGCGCCCTGCAGTCGATCCAGCACAAGGACCGGCGGCGGGTGGTCACCATCGCGGGCAAGGTCACCAGCCCCGACCAGGCGGTGCCGGTGCGCACCGAGGCGCAGCGCCGCATCGAAGCCGAGGCGGACCTGCTGCCGCCCGGCTACGCCCTGCGCTTCGCCGGCCAGAGCCAGGACGAGGACGAGGCCAAGGCGTTTCTCTCGAAGGCCTTCATGTACGCGGTGCTGCTCGTGCTGCTGCTCATCGTCGGCCAGTTCAACTCGTTCGTCATGCCGTTCATCATCATGACGTCGGTGGTGATGTCGCTGATCGGCGTGCTGCTCGGGCTGCTGGTCACCGGCACGCCGTTCGGCATCATCATGACCGGCCTCGGCGTCATCTCGCTCGCCGGCGTGGTGGTCAACAACGCCATCGTGCTGCTCGACTATGCCGAGCAGCTGCGCGCCAGGGGATTCGAGCGGCGCACCGCGATCCTGGTGACCGGCATGCGTCGCCTGCGTCCGGTCATGCTGACGGCCGTCACCACCATCCTCGGCCTGGTTCCGACGGTGGTCGGCTGGGGGTTCGACTTCCGCACCTTCCGCATCGCGCACGGCGGCGAGTCGAGCCAGTGGTGGCGGCCGATGGGCGTCGCGGTGATGGCCGGCCTCGCCTTCGCGACCTTCCTCACCCTGGTGCTGGTGCCGGTGCTCTACGACCTGCTGCTCGCCTGGCGCGAACGACGGGCGGCGGCGCGCGTCGGCGCCGAGGACGACGACGCCGGTCCGGCCGGCGGCGCCGGGACGTCCGACGAGGAGACCCGGCCGGGCTTCGTGCCGCAGCCGGAGGCCGAACTGCTCTGAGGAGCCGGCCGGCGGGCTAGACTGCCGCCATGCGCGAAGACGGCAAGCCGTTCCGCCTGACTTCGGCCGCCCGTACCGGCGGCTGAGCGGCGAAGATCGGTCCGGGGGACCTGATCTCGCTGATTCGACCGGCGCTCCGCTCGACGCGGAGTGACGCGGTCCTGCTGGGCCCGGAGACCGGCGACGACGCCGGGGTCTTCCGCCTGGACGGGAGAGGTCTGGTCGCGACGGTCGACTTCATCACGCCGGTGTGCGACGACCCGCGCCGCTTCGGCCGGGTCGCCGCGGTCAACGCGATGTCGGACGTCTGGGCGACCGGCGGCCGGCCGATCTTCGCCCTCAACGTCTGCGCCTTTCCCGCCTGGGTCGACCGCGCGGTGCTCTCCGAGATCCTCGTCGGCGCCGACCAGGCGCTCGAAGCGGCGGGCGCGGCGCTGCTCGGTGGCCACACGGTGGCCGACGACGACCTCAAGTTCGGCATGGCGGTGGTCGGCGTCGCCGACCCGCAGCGTCTGCTGGCGCGCGCCGGCGCCCTCCCGGGGGATCGCCTGATCCTCACCAAGCCGCTCGGCACCGGGGTGATGATCAACGCATTCCGCGCCGGACAGCTCGACGCGGCGGGGCTCGAGCCGGCGCTCGCCGAGATGGAGCGCTTCAACGACATCGCCTCCCGCCTGGCGCTCGAGCATGGCGCCCGGGCAGCGACCGACGTCAGCGGCTTCGGCCTCGGCGGACACGCGCTCGGCATGGCCACCGCCTCCGCGGTGACGCTGCGCCTGCGCTGGGCCGACGTGCCACGACACGCGGCGTTCCGCGCGTTGCAGGCGCTCGGCGTGACGACCGGCTGTACCGCCCCCAACCGCGAGCACGTCGGCGCCGCGCTCGACGATCGGCGCGGCCTCGACGAGGCCGATCGCGCCCTCCTGTTCGATCCCCAGACCTCGGGCGGGCTCCTGCTCGCCGTGCCGGAGCCTGCCGCCGGCCCCCTGCTGCGGGCGCTGCTCGACTCGGGCCACCGCGCGGCGCAGATCGGCGAGGTCCTCGCCGGCGCGCCGCGGCTCGAAATCGTCTGAGTGTGCCCGCTCGCCGGCCGGGCGAGCCGATACACTCGGCGGCGAGGAGAGACGCGGCATGCGGATGCGAAACACAGTCGTCCTGGGGCTGGTGCTGCTGGCTGCGGGGCCGATGGCGGCTGAAGAGAGCGCGGCGGCGCGATTCGCGACGCTGATCGAGCGCGAGTGGGCCTGGCGCCTGGCCGAGTTCCCGACCCTGGCCACCGCGGTCGGCGTGCACGACTTCGACGACCGGCTGGAGGATGCCTCGCTCGCCGCGTACGCGCGGCGCGACGGCGAGACGGCGGCGTTTCTCGCCGAGCTCGCGGGAATCGACCGCGCGGCGCTCGGCGAGGCCGACCGGGTCGACTTCGACATCTTCCGCCGCCAGCTCGTCGAGCGGCGCGAGACCTTCCACTTCGGTGAGCACCTGCTGCCGCTCAATGCCGACTCCGGCTTCCACACCTCCTTCGCGCTGCTGCATCGCAGCTGCCCGTTCGCCACGCCGCGCGACTTCGAGAACTACCTCGCCCGCCTCGAGGCCTTTCCCGCCTGGCTCGACCAGCACGTCGAGCGGATGCGCGAGGGGGTGCGCCGGGGCCTGACGATCCCGCGCGCGACGCTCGACGGCATCGAGACGACGATCGAACCGCTGGCCGCGGGGTCGCCGGACGAGCACGCCGTCTTCGCGCCGTTCACCCGCCTGCCGGCCACCTTTCCGGCAGCGACCCGCGAGGTTCTGCGCGAGCGGGCGCGCGAAGTCGTGGCGGAACAGGTGATCCCGGCCTATGCGCGCTTCCTCGCCTTCATGAGCGGCGAGTACGTGCCGGCCTGCCGGACGTCGATCGCGGCGACGGCGCTGCCCGACGGCGAGGCCTGGTACGACTTCCTCGTGCGCAACTTCACCACGGTGGAGATGTCGCCGCGCCAGATCCACCAGCTCGGGCTCGACGAGATGGCGCGCTTGCGCGGCGAGATGGAGGCGGCGATGCGCGACGCGGGCTTCGCCGGGGACTTCGGCGAGTTCCTCGCCTTCCTGCGCACCGACCCGCGCTTCTACGCGAAGACTCCGGAGGAGTTGCTGCGCGAGGCATCGTGGATCGCCAAGCGCGCCGACGCCGCGCTGCCGCGCCTGTTCGGCCGCCTGCCGCGCCAGCCCTACGGCGTCATGGCGGTGCCGCAGGAGCTGGCGCCCAAGTACACCTCCGGGCGCTATGCCGGCTCGCCGCGCGAGTCGACCGAGCCGGGCTGGTACTGGGTCAACACCCACGCCCTCGACAAGCGCCCGCTCTACAACCTCGAGGCGCTCACCCTGCACGAGGCGGTCCCCGGGCACCACTTGCAGGGGGCGCTGGCCGAGGAGGCCGACGAGGTGCGCCCCTTCCGCCGCTTCGACTACATCTCCGCCTTCGGCGAGGGGTGGGGGCTCTACGCCGAGTACCTCGGCAACGAGGCCGGCTTCTACCGTGATCCCTACAGCCGCTTCGGCTATCTCGGCTATCAGGCGTGGCGCGCCGCGCGGCTGGTGGTCGACACCGGCCTGCACGCCTTCGGCTGGAGCCGCCGGCAGGCGATCGACTACCTGGCGGCGAACACCTCGCTGCCGCTGGTCGAGGCGACTTCCGAGGTCGACCGCTACATCTCCTGGCCGGGGCAGGCGCTCTCCTACTACGTCGGGTACCTGAAGATCCGCGAGCTGCGCCAGCGGGCCGAGGCGGCGCTCGGCGAGTCGTTCGACCTCCGCGCCTTCCACGACGAGCTGCTGCGCCACGGCTCGGTGCCGCTGCCGGTGCTCGAGTCGATCGTCGACGCCTGGATCGCGGCGGCGACGCCCGCGACTCCGTGACCCCGGCCTGGCGCGCGGCGCCGGGCGGCGGCGCGGGAGAGCTGCTCGTTCATCCGCCGATCGGCGGGGCGGGGGTGGCGGCGCGCGAGATCTCCGTCCTGCTGCCGCCGGGCTATGCGCCGGGCGGGAAACATCCGGTGGTCTACCTGCAGGACGGCCAGAACCTGTTCGACCCCGCCATCGCGCTGGCCGGCGGCTGGCGGGTGCCGCAGGCCGTCAGCGGGCTCGTCGCGGCGGGCCTGCGGCCAGTCGTGGTCGGTATCCCGAGTGCCGGCGCGCGGCGCTTCCACGAGTACTCGCCGTTTCGCGACCCGGACCTCGGCGGTGGCGGGGCGGCGGACTACCTGCGTTTCCTGCTCGGCCGGGTGCGGCCGCTGGTCGAGCGCTCCTTCGCCGTCGATCGCTCGGCGGCGGCGCGCCTGCTCGGCGGCTCGTCGCTCGGGGCGCACTTCGCGCTCTGGGGGTTCTTCGCGGCGCCGCGCGAGTTCGGCGGCGCGCTGGCGATGAGCCCGACCACCCGCTTCGCCGGCGAGTCGCTGCTCGCCTTCCTCGAGCGGACCGCCTTCGTGCCCGGCCGGATCTGGCTCGACTGCGGCAGCGAGGAGGGGAGGCAGCGCCGACGCCGCCGGACTGGC
>JAIOJQ010000165.1 GCA_019911865.1 Thermoanaerobaculia bacterium | reverse complement strand
TCGCCAGCATGATGCTGTAGGCGTCAGAGCTTCCAGGTCAGCTCGAGCGCCAGCCAGCCGCCGTCTTCGTCGGCGGCGAGGATCTCGGCCGCCGCGTCGCCGCCGGCCAGCCAGCCGGCCTCGAGCTTCGCCTCGAGTCCGCGCCCGAGAGCGCGGGTGACGGCCAGATCGAGCTCGCGGCCGAGGTCGCGCGAGGCGAAGCGTCCGGAAGCCGGCCGGCGGGCCACGTAGCCGAACTCGCGGTCGCTGAACGCGCCGGAGCCGGCGTACCAGGCGCCGCCGCGGTCGACCAGTCGCAGGTCGTGCAGCACCAGGGCCAGGGTCCAGCCGGGCGCCGGCACCCAGCGCCCCTCGAGATAGAGGTCGGCGAGGTTGGAAAAGGCGCTGCTGTCGAGCGCGCCGTAGAACTTGTGGTTGGTCGGCAGCAGGTTGAAGAACGCCTGGTGATCGCCGCCGCCACCACCGCCCGAGGCGCGCTCGAAGCCGAGGTGGAAGCTCGGCGCGCCGGGCAGGCCGGCGAAGCGGCGCCCGGCTTCGAGGACCGTTGCCCAGGCCCGGTGATCGTCGCGGCCGAAGTCGCCGCGCTGCAGCGCCAGCCAGGCGAGCAGGTCCCAGTCGGCGGTGCCGGCGAGCGCCGAGCCGCCGAGCGTCACCACCTCGACGTCGGCACCGAGACTCTCGCGGGTCAGCCGCCGGTCGTCGCGGTAGGCGATGGCGAAGGCGCGCAGCTGGGTGCGCGGCAGCCAGCCGCCGAGCGGCGACGCCACCGCGACGCCGGCCAGCTCGACGTCGAGCGGCTCGAAGGCGTCGTCGTAGTGGAAGCCGCCGGCGAGCAGGCGCAGGGCGAAGGTTTCGAGCCGCGCGGCGCCGGCCAGGTCGACGCCCAGCCGCGCCCCGTCGTAGCGCCGCCCGACGTTCGGGAAGTCGAAGCTGCCGACCAGCCGTTCGCCGAGCTTGCGGCGCGCCACGCCGTCGAGCAGCGGCACCCCGGGCAGCGCCTCGAGCCCGTCGGCATACCCCTGGCGGCCGACCGTCACCGTCAGGTCGTCGCGCTTCCAGCTCAGCGCCAGCTCGGCGAGCCCGAGATGCGCCGGGTCGCGGTCGCCGCCGTTGGTCGACAGGTAGGTCGGGCCGCTGCCGAAGGCGGCGTCGTCGGGCAGCGTCGACATCGCCGCCGCCTGCAGCACTCCCTTGAGCCGCCAGCCCCGGGCCCAGGCCAGCTCGCCGCCGAAGCGCGCGCGCAGCAGGCCGAAGTCGTACGTCGCGTCGCGATCGGCGCGCGGCAGCGGGGTGTCGAAGGCCTCCCAGCGCAGGCGGACCTCGGCGAGCGGCCGGAAGCTCACCTGCCGCTCTTCGGCAGCGGCCGAGGATGCGAGCGGCGAGGCGAGGGGCGAGGCGGCGAGGAGCAGAACGGGGAGCGCGCGGGCGCGGAGTCGCAGGGGCATGGCCGGGACCTCCGCGAGCAAGGTACCCGAATCCGCCCCCGGGCGTCCTTGCCGGCGCTCAACCACCGCCGAACTTTTACACCAGGGTTGACAATTTACACCTCTATACCTATCCTTCCGCCCAGATTCCGTCTCTTGCGGGGGAGGTCGGCATGGCGCTGAACATCAAGAATGCCCAGGTCGAGCGTCTCGCCACCGAGATCGCCGAGCTGACCGGTGAGTCGAAGACCGAAGCCATCCGCCGCGCGCTCGAGGAGCGCCGCCAGCGCCTCTCCTTCCAGGTCGTGCACGAGAACCGGGCCGAAGAGCTGCGCTCCTTTCTCGAGCGCGAGGTCTGGTCGGTGATCCGCGCCCGATCCTCGGCCGGGCGACGGCTTGCCACTCGCTGAGGCACCCGGCCGCAGGCGCCCCCGCGCCGGATCTCCCGCGGATCCGGCTCCACCCCGCC
>JAIOJQ010000164.1 GCA_019911865.1 Thermoanaerobaculia bacterium | reverse complement strand
CCCACAGGAGAGCACCGGCCATCAGCGCGCCGACGGCGAGCCGCGGACCGAGCGGCCGCGGCTCGCCGTCGGCGCGCTGATGGCCGGTGCTCTCCTGTGGGGGGTCGGACTGGCCGCCGTGCTGGCGGTCGCCGATCGGGTGCCGGTCCTGCGCGACCTCTATGGCTTCTTCACCCGCGCCGCGTTCGTCACCTTCGGCGGCGCCTACGCGGTGCTGGCCTACGTCAGCCAGGTCGCCGTCGACGGCTACGGCTGGCTCTCTGCCCGGGCGATGCTCGACGGCCTGGCGCTTGCCGAGACGACGCCGGGGCCGCTCATCGTGGTGCTCGAGTTCGTCGGCTTCCAGGCCGGCTGGAACCACCCGGGGACCTGGCCGCCCCTCGCCGCGGCGACCGCCGGCGCGCTGGCCACCGCCTGGGTGACCTTCCTGCCGTCGTTCGTCTTCATCCTCGTCGGCGCCCCCTGGGTGGAGCGCCTGCGCAACAACCGCCCGCTCGCCGGCGCCCTGGCGGGGGTCACCGCTGCGGTGGTCGGCGTCATCCTCCACCTCGGTCTCGTCTTCGGCCGGCAGGTCCTGCTGCCGCAGGGGCGCCTCGACCCCTGGGCGGTGGCGATCACCGTTGCGGCGCTGCTCGCCCTCGGCCTGCGCGAGGTGTGGATCCCCCTCCTCGTCGCCGGCGGCGCGCTGCTCGGCCTCCTCCGCCTGCTGGCGTGAAGGCGGCGCTCAGTCGCCGGCGTAGCGGACTTCGAGGCGCCGGGCGCGACGCGCCGCGAGGACGAGCAGGAGACCGGCGAGGGCGAGCAGCGAGACGATCGCCAGCGGCGCCGCGGTCGGCTCGGCGGGCAGGGCCCAGGGGCCGCGTGCCACCGGCAGCGGACAGAGTGCCTGCAGATGGTGGATCACCGAGGCCTTCTGCAGCAGCGACGGCAGGAAGGGGTTGACCCACTCCCAGCCGAGGATGGCGGCCGCCGGCAGCATGGGATTGCGCACTACCAGCGCCAGCGCGGTGAACACCGCCCCGTAGCCAGCCACGGCGAGCAGCGAGACGGCCGCGTACGCGGCGGCGTGACCCGCTCCGGGGCCGCCGAACAGGTAGGCGCCGCCGCCGGTCGTCGCGGCGGGCAGAAAGAGCAGCAGCAGTTGCACCGCGAGGCTGGCGAGGACCAGCGCCCCCGCGCCTAGCAGCCCGGCGAGGTACTTGCCGAGCAGGAAGACGCTGCGGTCGAGCGGCGCCAGCAGGTAGAAGTGGAGGCTGCGCTCGGCCGTCTCGCCGCGCACCAGATAGGTGAAGACCGCGAAGGCGACGAAGAAGACGACGAGGCGCAGGAAGAAGAACTGGAAGAGGTTGGCGTAGGAGAGCGCCATCTCGGCCGCCGGTGTCGGACGCATGCTGCCGAGCTCGGAGCCGGCGAGGCGCAACAGGGCGAGCGTCGCCGGCAGGAAGGCGATCACCACGACCGGCAGCGCGCGCAGGCGCAGGAAGGTCTTGCGCAGCTCGAGGCCGAGCATCGCGCCGAGCTGGCGCATCACCAGCGGCGCCCCGGTCGGGATCGTCGGAGTCTCCATTCAGCTCGCCCCCTGGGCGTCGCCGCCGATCAGGTACTGGTAGACGGACTGCACGTCCTCGTCAGCGGGCAGCAGCGCGTCGATCTCCAGTTCGCCCGCGGCGGCGAGCTGGCGCACCACCTCGAGCAGACGGTCGGCGTCGCCGGTGCGCACCAGCACGCCGCGCCGGTCGGCGTCGAGCTTCGCCTCCACCACGTGATCCTCGGAGAACAGACGGGCGGCCAGCACCGACGGCCGGTCGCAACGCACCAGGACCTGCAGCGGGCGCTCCTCGGCCATCTCGTCGCGCACGCCGTCGATCGCACCCTCGGCGACGATGTAGCCGCCGTGCACCAGGATCACCCGGTCGGCCAGATCGTCCACCTCGTGCAGCACGTGCGAGGAGATCAGCACGTGCCGCCCCTCGCCGGCGAAGCGGCGAAAGAGGTCGATCGTCTCGGCGCGCGCCAGCGGGTCGAGACCGTTGAGCGGCTCGTCGAGCACCAGCACGCGAGGCTCGTGGGCGATCGCCTGCGCCAGCTTGATGCGCTGCTTCATCCCCTTGCTGTAGCCGGCCACCCGGCGGCCCGCCGCCTCGGTGAGGCCGACCCGCTCGATCGCCAGGGCCGCTCCGGCGGCCGCCGCGGCAGCATCGAGACCGTGCAGCCGCAGGTAGAGGCGGACGAAGTCGTCGCCGCGAATGCCGCGCGGGAACGTGTCGAACTGGGTGCAGTAGCCGAGCAGCCGGCAGAGCTCGCGCGGCCGGTCCGGGGGAACTCCGAGCACCGAGATCTCCCCCTCGGTCGGCCGGATCAGGCCGGCGAGCAGGTTCATCAGCGTCGTCTTGCCCGAGCCGTTCGGACCGACCAGTGCCGTGATGCCGGGGCCGATGGCGAGGTCGATCCGGTTGACCCCGAGCACCTCGCCGTAGAACTTCGACACGCCGGCAAAGACGATCTGGTCGGCACGCCCGCTCACCGGCTCACCTCCACCGCGCGCACCCGCGCCGCCAGCATCGCCACCGCCAGCGTCAGCGCCAGCGCCAGCGCGGCGAGCGCCGCGCCGAGCGGCAGCGGATCGCGCGCCAGCAGGCCGGAGGCCTCGCCGACGCCGCCGAACAGGGCGAGCCAGACCGTCTCGATCAGGTCGTCGAGGATCACCAGCTTGCCCCAGCGGGTGTCGAGAAAGACGTTGACGGCGCGGCCGAAGGCCTCGCCGACCACGAAGACGATGAACAGCATCGCGGTGGCGAGCGGGCGCCAGCGCACCCAGGCCGAGATCGCCAGGGCGAGCAGCGACACCAGGGCGATCCACAACCAGGAGCCCGCCACCAGCGCGAACGGCAGGCGCAGGTGGCTGCCCATCCATCCGGCCGGCGCCAGCGCGGCCTGCAGCCCGACCAGCAACAGCCCCGGAATCCAGGTGATCAGCGACAGCATTCCCGCCAGCACGACGAGCTTGCCCAGGACGTAGTCCCGGCGGGCGATCGGCCGCGACAGGTAGAGCGGCATCGCGCCGTGCGCGAGGTCGGGGGCTACCAGGCCGGGACCGACCAGCGCCGCCAGCAGGAAGCCGGCACCGGACTGGACGATCAGGTAGACGAAGAAGGTCGAGCTGTCGACCAGGTCGATGTTGGCCCGCAGGCCGAGGTCGGCGAGCATCTGCAGGTTGTTCGACAGGTAGATGAACGTCGCGAAGCCGAGCGGCGGCACGCAGGCGAGGGCGAACAGCACGAGGTTCAGGCGCGAGGCGGCGACGCGGCCGAGCGCGTGGCGCGCGATGGTCAGGATCGCCGAGTGCTCGCCGCGCCGCTCCCCCGTCCACGGCCGATAGCGATGGTCATAGACCGGCACGGGGTTCCTCCATGGCGCGCAGGAAGAGATGCTCGAGCGAGTTGCGCGCCGAGGTCATGCGGCGCAGGCCGACGCCGGTCTCGCCGGCGGCCCGCCAGAGAGCGCGCGGATCGACCCCTTCGGGCAGCACCACCTTGAGCCGCCGGTTGGCCAGTTCGGCCACTTCGCAGCCGATGCCGGCAAGGGCAGCGGCGAAACCCGCCGCGTCGCCGCCGCGCGTTTCGAGCTCGAGAAAGCGCCGGCGAGCGGCCCGCTCGGCCTCGAGGTCGGCGATGGTCGCCACCCGGCCGCCGCGCAGGACGATGACCTGGTCGCTGACCGCCTCGACGTCACGCAGCAGATGCGAGGAGAGAATCACCCGCACGCCGGCCGTGGCGATCTCGCGGATCAGGCGCAGCATGCGCTGGCGCGCTGCCGGGTCGAGCCCGTTGGTCGGCTCGTCGAGCAGCACCAAACCCGGACCGTGCGCGATCGCCTGGGCCAGCTTGGCGAGCTGCTTCATGCCCAGCGAGTAGGTTTCGAGGGGGCGATAGCGCGCTTCGCCGAGGCCGACCCAGAAGAGCGTCTCGTGCGCCCGCTCGAGCGCCGCGCGCGGCGGCAGGCCCGACAGCTCGGCCATCATGCGCACGAAGCGGACCGCCGACTGGCCGGCGACGAACGCCTCGTTCTCGGGCATGTAGCCGACGCGGGCGAGCAGCTCGCGCCGATCGGCGACCACGTCGAGCCCCAGCACCCGGGCGCGGCCCGCCGACGGGGCGTGAAAGCCGAGCAGCGTGGCGAGCAGCGTGGTCTTGCCGGCGCCGTTGGGTCCGAGCAGTCCGACGACCCGCCCGGTCAGGTGACCGGACAGGCCGTCGAGCACCGGCCGCCCGCCGAGGCGGACTTCGAGCCCGTCGAGCTCGAGCAGGGGCGGTGCGTCGGCCATCACAGCCAACTCTACGCGGCCCGCCGCGGCGAAGTTGCGACCGCCGCGGCGGCGACCTCCCCGGCCTCCGACGCGACGGGCGGAGCCGCCGCGCCCTCGGCTTCGCCGGCCAGACCGACGAGGGCGAACAGGCCGCCGAGCGACAGGCCGAGCGGACCGCGGCCACCCCGCGTGGCGAGGGTCACCTGGTCCCCCGCCGCGCTGGCCACCGCGAGCATCGGTCCGAGCTCGCCGGCGAGCGCCGCCAACCGGTCGCGCTCCCCTGCGGGCATTCCGCCGGCCGCGTCGAGCAGCTTGCCGAGTTCGCCGGCCGAGGCGGCGAGGTTCTGCCAGACCACGGCGGAGAAATCCGTCTCGGCGCCGCTCGGCAGCAGGTCGAGGAAAGCGCTCGAGGCGGCCAGGGTGGCGCCGGCGGCACGCCGATCGATCGACTCGGCGAGCAGCGCCCGCGACGGCCCGGCGAGCAGGAAGCCGTCCTCGAAGGTGAGGTGGAGCAGGTCCGCGCCGCCGTCGGTCGCCAAGGTACGGTAGACGCGCCCTGCGGCCGCCTCTTCGCGCCAGGCAAACGTCCCCTTCCCCGCCTCGGCGGCCGCGCGATTCCACGCCTCGGTCAGGCGGTCGAGACCGTGGGTCAGCCGGCCGGGGTCGCGGACTTCGAGCACCACCTTCCACGACGGCTTGGGCAGCCACGGCCCGTCGAGCGCCACGGCGAAGTCGCCGCCGAGCGCCGCGGCCAGGTCCTCGCGCAGCGAGACGCCGAGCTCGGCCTCGACTTCGGCGAAGTGCGCCGCCGCTCCGGCGTCCCCGGCGCCCGCCAGGGCGAGGAGGTCGTCGAACATCGCGGCCGGGTCCTTGAGCAGACCGGCCGCCGCAGCCGCCGCCTGCGGCGAGACGAACTCGAGCGCTCCCGAGGTTCCCGGCGCGGCGAGCCACGAGGCGATGCCGGTGCGCTCGTCGCGGAAGGCCACCAGGGCGTGGTTCTCGGTCGCTCCCGCGGCGGTGTGGCTCTCGAGCACGACGTGATCGAGGTCGCCGAATCCCGAGGCGGCGAGCGGCGCCGCGTCGCCGGGCGCCGGCGCCTGGCCGGCGAGCAGCGTGCCGGCGTCGAAGGCGAGCAGCCAGCCGGCGCCGCGGCCGTAGACCTCCGCCAGCCGGCGATGGAACGGCGTGCCGACGAAAGCGGACGGGGCGCCGGCGAGCACCGCCGCGACCTCGCGCAAGCGCGCGGCCGACGGCGTGGCGACGAGGACTCCCTCCGGCGACGGCCAGACGAGCAGGGAACGGCCGTCGGCGGTGGCACGGGTCGGGTCGTCGACCAGCTCGACTCCGGCCTCCGCCTGCCCCGGCGCGGCGCGCCGCGCCAGCTCGGCTTCGATCGCCGCCACGAGGCCGCGCTCGTGGTCGATCGCGGCCAGCATCACCGGTGCGGCATCGCTCCCGCCGGAGGTCACCGCGACGACCAGCTCGTCGCCGAGGTAGCCGCCGAAGGCGCGCAGCCGCTCGATCCCGGCCGCGAGCTCGGTCGAATCGTGCTCGCCCCACCAGGCGGCGAGCGCCCGGTTCTCGCCGGCGCGGCGCTCGAGCTCGTTCCACGCCTCGGCCAGCTGCCCGGAGACGTCGGGCAGCGCGGCGTAGATCGTGGTGCCGGCGGGAGCCAGGTCGAGCAGGCGAGTCGACGTGCGGTCGGCCGGCACCGCGAGGGCGCGGTCGAGCTGGCGGCCGACCTCGGCGAGCGCCGCGATCCGGTCTTGGTACGCCGCGGCGTTGCGGCTCCAGGCGACCTCGGCGGCCAGCGGCACGCGGTCGAGGCGATCCGAGGTGGCGACCTGATCGCCCGGACGCAGCACCGCGAGCTCGGCTCCGTGATCGACCCGGACCTCGCCGTCGAGCACCGAAACGCGCGATCCGCGGGTGCCGTGGGCGACCGAGAAGATCGTTCCGACGACCGACACCAGGCAGTCTTCGGTGCGCACGTAGAGGTGACCGCGACGCTGCTCGGCCGCCTCGACGATCACGTTGCCGCGGCCGAGGGCGACCACCACGCCGTCACGCCGGCGGTCGAGCGAAACTTCCGAGCGCGGCGCCATCTCGACGCGCGAGCCGTCCTCGAGCACCAGCACGGCGCGCGAGGCGGCGCCGGTGCGCACCGCGAGCCCCTCGCCGAAGATCGCTCCGGCGGCCAGTGGCCGCGCCACACCGGCGTCGAAGGCGAGCAGATCCCCCTCGATCACGCGCACCTCGGCGGTCGGCGACGCGATCCCTCCGCCGAGCGCCAGCCAGAGCGCCGCGCCGCCGAAATGTTCGCCCTGCGCTACTTCGAAGGGCTGGCCAACTCCGAGATCGCCGGCCTGCTCGGCGTGTCGACCGGAGTCGTCGCC
>JAIOJQ010000011.1 GCA_019911865.1 Thermoanaerobaculia bacterium | reverse complement strand
GCAGCGCCCCGGTCGCGCCGGCCGCGGCGGCGGCTCGCCCGGGCGCGAGGTCCGGTGCCACGGCGAGGGCGGCGACGAACAGCGCGGCGAAGACGAGCGTTCCGCCCTCGCGATAGAACGTGTTGAGGTAGGCGGTCATGGCGCTCGCGGTCAGCAGCAGCGGCCAGGCGGGAATGGCGAGCAGCAGCGTCGGCGCGCGGCGCTCGCGGGCCTCGCGGGCCACGCGGGCGGTCACCAGGATCGAGGCCAGCAGCAACAGCAGGCGGGGCAGCAGGCCGATCCAGGTGACGTCGAGCACCGGGCCCGGCCGGAGGAGCCGGTGCAGCGCGATGCCCGGCGCCCACAGCCAGGGGGTCGGTCCGGTGCCGACTACCGGCGGCGGACCCGGGAGCCCGGCGGGGCGCAGATTCCAGTAGCGATGCCAGCCGCGGTTGCCGTAGGCGGTGCGCCAGTCGTCGAAGGTGCGCGGGATGGCCGAGGCCTCTCCCGCCGGACCTTCGACGAAGTGCCGGCTGTATTTGCGGAAGTCGCCGTTGTCGGGAATGCCGAGCGGCAGCGCACCGACCAGCGCCACGCAGGTCAGCAGCGCCGCGGCGAGCGTCGCGCCGCGGGCCGCTAGGCGCAGGCGCGGCGAGGCGGCGATCACCGGTGGCGCCAGACGGGCTCGCGCTTGTCGCCAAAGGCCGCCAGACCTTCGGCCATGTCCGCCGTCGCCGCCAGCTCGCGCAGGTAGATGCGCTCGCCTTCGGCGAGGGCGGCATCGAACGGGCGTGCGGCGCCGGCCCGGCCGGCGCGCACGGCGAGGCGGGTCACCGCGGCGCTGTGGGCGGTGACCGCGGCGGCCAGGGCCGCGGCGCGTCCGGCGAGTTCGCCGGCGGGCACGCACTCGTCGATCAGCCCGAGGCGGAGCGCCTCGGCGGCATCGAAGCCGCGCCCGGTCAGGACGAGATCGAGGGTGCGACCGAGGCCGATGCGCGAGGGGTACTGCGCCAGGGCGACCGGCGGGAAGCAGCCGAGCTTGATCTCCGGCAGGGCGAAGCGGGAGCGCTCGCTGGCCAGCACGAGGTCGCAGGCGGTCGCCAGCTCGAGACCGCCCCCCAGGCAGTGGCCGTCGACCAGCGCCACCGACAGCGCGTCGAGCGAACGCAGTCGCCGGATGGTGCCGTGGAACGAGGCGAGCATGCGGTCGAGCTTGTCGGGCGTGTGGTCCTGCACCGAGACGCCCGCCGAAAAGGCGCGCTCGCCGCCGCCGCGCAGCAGCACCAGCTGCAGCTCGGAATCGGCGGCCAGCTCGGCGAGACCGGCGTCGAGGTCGGCCAGCAGGTCGAGATCGAGAATGTTGAGCGGCGGTCGGGCGAGTTCGATCGTCGCACAGCGGCCGTCGCGGCGGATGGAGATGCAGTCGCTCATGAGTGGGGCTCCGGAACGCGGGCGCCGCTCCGGGCGGCGGCCAGAAATTCTGCAAAGAGACGGCGGTGAAGGGGGGGGTCGGCGGCCCCGCTCAGCTCCTCGGGGTGCCACTGGACCGTCCAGACCCACCAGGAGGGGTCGGCCCGGGAGCTCGCCTCGATCACCCCGTCGGATGCGACGGCTGCGACCGCCATCCCCTCTCCGGGGCGGCGCACCGCCTGATGGTGCAGACTGTTGACGGCGAGCGGCGCGTGGGAAGAGAGAAGGTCGCGCAGAGGACTCGAACCGGCGGCCACGGTGATTCCGTGCGCCTCCCGGCGGCGATCGCCGCGGTCCGGGTCGTGGAGCCGGCGGCTTTCCGGCGAAATGGCGCCGACATCCTGCCAGAGCGAGCCGCCGAGAAAGGCGTGGACCACCTGATGGCCGCGGCAGATGCCGAGGACGGGGAGTGCTCGCCGACGGGCGGCGGCGAGCAGACTCCACTCCAGCTCGTCGCGAGCGGGGATCGATTCGACCCCCGCGGCGGGGTCTTCGTTCTCTCCGTAGCGCGCCGGCACCACATCGGGACCGCCGGTCAGCAGCAGCGCGTCGGCTTCGTCGAGCGCCGCGGCGGCCTCGCCGGGCGACGCCGAACGGGCGTCGGCGTCGAGCAGGGCGAGCTGCCCGGCCGCGGCCGCCGCGAGGGCCTCGCGGTACTTCTCGGCCTTGGCCGGGTTCGACCAGGAGAGAACGACCCGGATCACCGCGCCTTGAAGGCGGGCTGGCGCTTCTCGATGTAGGCCGCCAGCCCCTCCTTGGCGTCCTCGCTCTGGAAGAGCTGCTGCTGGAGCTCCCGCTCGAGGGTGAGCGCCGACTCGAACGGGATCTCGGCGCCCGACTGCACCGAGCGCTTGATGCGGCCGACCGCGCGAGCGGCCTTGGCGGGCGGGCAGAACTGACGGGCGTACTCCTGGATCTTCTCGAGGAAGGCGGCGCCGGCGGCCGCTTCGAAGACCTCGTCGACGACGCCGAGCTGGCGCGCCTCGTCGACGCCGAAGAGGCGGCCGGTGACCATCAGCTCGATCGCCCGTGACTTGCCGACGATGCGGACCAGGCGCTGGGTGCCCCCGGTGCCGGGCAGCACGCCGAGAGAGACCTCGGGCAGGCCGAACTTGGCGTTGCCGGCGCGCGCGATGCGCAGGTCGGCGGCCATGGCGATCTCGAGACCGCCGCCGACGGTGTTGCCGTTGAGCGCCGCGATGACCAGCTTCGGGGTCTGCTCGAGGCGCGAAAGCGTCTCGTTGGCGTGCAGGCAGAAGTAGTACTTGAAGGTCGGGTCCGAGGCCTTGAGCATGTTGATGTTCGCGCCGGCGCAGAACATCTTCTCGCCGCTGCCGGTGAGCACGATGACGTGGACCGTCTCGTCGAAACGGGCGCGGACGATGGCCGCGTCGAGCTGCAGCATCATCTCGTGCGTGTAGGTATTGGCCGGCGGGTCCTCGAGGGTCAGCCAGGCGACCCCCTCGCGGACTGCGTAGTGCACCAGCGTGCGGGCGGCGGTGTCGGACATCCTGCTCCTCCTGTCGGGTACGGGGTCGCCGGGCGCATGGCCGGCGGTTCCGGAGTGGTTCGGGGCGATTCTTTCACGCCGCGAGGGGGTCGTCCAACCCGGCTTGACCCCTTCCGAACGACCTTCCTACAATGGTCGTCACCCCGCCCTCCCCCGGCGCCCCCAAATGCTCACCGGCTACAACACCGACATTCGCCACGGCGAAACCGTTCTCCATGTCCAGACCGAGGACAAGGGGCGCGACAATCCGGCCATCGAGAGCGTCATCTATCTCAAGGGCCGGGTGCTCGCCGCCAAGCGCACTCCCTACGCATCGCTGCTCGAGGAGGGGAAGGGAGAGCGCGACATCGCGGCACTGATGGAGCAGCAGCACCGGACGATTCTGGCGGCGATCCGCACCGGCCGTTTCGACCAGCGCATCGGCGAAGCGCTCGGCGGAGCCGTGGCGAAGAGCGACGGCGGCGACGGTACGCGCACCACGCCACCGGCCCCGGTTCCCGTCCTGGCCGCCGCAACGGCCGCGCAGACCCGGCCGCCGGCGCCCGAGAGCGGGCTCAAGGCGGCGGCTGCCGCCGACGAAAAGGGACCCAGCCTCGACCAGGTGATCCTCGAATACCTCGAGACCGAGGCCGAGCAGGAGCACCTCGTGCTGGTGCTCGACGCCCCGGAGGAGCTGCGGCCGGGACGCACCAACGCCGTGACTCTGCGCGCCCTGTCGTCGAAGACCGGCGAGCCGGTCGCCGGGGCCCAGGTCTCGGTTCGCATGCTGTCGACGATCTCCGACCCGCGCACCCTCGTGGTGGGGGAGACCGACCCGCAAGGAGCGCTCGCCCTGGCACTCGACGTACCGGCGGTGCAGGGCGGATCGGCGGCGCTGATCATCACCGGCAGCTCCGGCCTCGGCCGCGCCGAGATCAAGCAGCTGCTCTGAGGCGGCCGGCTCTCGCCGCGCCGAGCCGGGCGCTTGATCCCGGCGAAGGGTCGTTGGTAGGATTCGCGCCGGCGGGCCGCTAGCTCAATTGGTAGAGCAGCAGACTCTTAATCTGCGGGTTGTAGGTTCGATTCCTACGCGGCTCACCAGCTTCACCTCCCCGCACCGCCGATGCGATCCCGATTCCCCCCCCGCGGAAGTGGCGGAACTGGCAGACGCGCTAGACTTAGGATCTAGTCCCGAGAGATCGGGGTGGGGGTTCGAGTCCCCCCTTTCGCACCAGCGGTTTTCGCGGTACCGATCCGAGATTCCCCAACCGAGAAAGAGGAAGGTCGCGGCCTGATGAGTGTCGTCCTGTCGATGGAAGAGGTCGGTCCCTGCCGCAAGCAGCTGCGCATCGAAGTGCCGCAGCCGGCCGTCGCCGCCGAGATGGCGCGCGTCACCGGCGAGTACGGCAAGCGCGCCCGGATCCCGGGCTTCCGCAAGGGCAAGGTCCCGCCGGCGATGGTGGCGAAGCACTTCGGCAAGGAGATCGAACAGGAGGTCCTCGAGCGCCTCCTGCCGCGCTACTGGAAGCAGGCGGCGGCCGAGAAGTCGCTCGACCCGCTGGCGCCGCCGGCCGTCGAGAACGTCGAGCTGAAGCCCGACGCGCCGCTCCTGTTCACCGCCGTGGTCGAAGTGCGGCCCGAGATCGAGCTGCGCAACTTCCGGGACTTCGCGCTGCCCGAGGCGGACACCGAGGCGACGCGCGAGGAGATCGAGCGGGCGGTCGCCGATCTGCGCCGCAGCCATGCGGACTGGACGCCGGTGGAGCGCACCGCGGCGATCGGAGACGTCGTGCGCGTCGAGCTGGTCGAGGCGGGAGCCGCCGACCCGACGCCGCAGGCGGCCGAGTTCGAGCTCGGCTCGGATCGGGTGTGGGAAGAGGTCTCGAGCGCCGCCACCGGCCTGGCGGCCGGACAGTCGGCGAGCTTCGCGCGCAAGGAAGGCGAGGGAGAGTCGGCGACCGAGCGGCAGTTCGAGCTGCGCGTCGTCGAGGTGCGCGAGGCGCGCCTCCCCGAGCTGACGCCCGAATTCCTCGGCCACTTCGGCAAGTTCGAGTCGGCCGAGGCCTTCGAAGCCGACGTCGCCCGCCGGATCGCCGCCGCCAAGCGCGACGAGCTCCGGGCGCGGCGTGAGCAGACGATGCTCGACCAGCTGGTCGAGCGCCACCCGATGGAGCTGCCGGAAGGGGTCGTCCACCGCGAGACCGAGGAGCTGCTGCGCGAGTATGCCGAGGGGCTGGCCCGGCGCGGCGTCGACCTCGAGAAGGCGGAGATCGACTGGCAGTCGATGGGCGACCAGGCCCGGCCCCACGCCGAGCGCCGCATCAAGGCGCGCCTGATCCTCGACCGCATCTCGGAGAGCGAAAAGGTCGAGGTCGGCCAGGTCGAATTCGAGGAGGCGCTGGCGCTGCTGGCGAGGATGCAGAACGTCCCCACCCAGGCGCTGCGCCAGAGGCTCGACCAATCGGGTGAGCTGGCCGGATTGCGGGCTCGGATGCGGCGGGAAAAGACGGTAAGGTTCCTCCTCGGCGAGCCGGCCGGGGCGGCGCCCGACGCCGCTGCCGCGGACTGACCCGTGGACGGATTCCAGGGAGAACGTGCCGCATGCTGATTCCGATGGTCGTCGAGCAGACCAACCGCGGGGAGCGCGCCTACGACATCTATTCGCGCCTCCTCAAGGACAACATCATCTTCCTCAGTCGCCCGATCGACGACGACGTGGCGAGCCTGGTGATCGCGCAGATGCTCTTCCTCGAGGCGGAGAATCCGGAGCGCGACATCCACATCTACGTCAACTCGCCGGGCGGCTCGGTGACGGCGGGGCTGGCGATCTACGACACGATGCAGTACATCAAGCCCGACGTGGCCACCTACTGTGTCGGCCAGGCGGCCTCGATGGCGGCCGTTCTGCTGGCGGCCGGCGCCCATGGCAAGCGCACCGCTCTGCCGAATGCCCGGGTGCTGATCCACCAGCCCTGGACCTCGGGGATGGGCGGGCAGGCGACCGACATCGAGATCCACGCACGCGAGCTGCTCAAGCTGCGCGACCGGATCGACGAGATCCTCGCCCTGCACACCGGGCGGTCCAAGGAAGAGGTCCACCACGACACCGAGCGGGACAAGATCCTGTCGGCCCACGAGGCGATCCAGTACGGCCTGGTAGACCAGGTCATGGAGCGCCGCAAGTCCTGAGAAATCCGTCTGTTAGAATTCGCGAACGGGAGATCCGGCGCATGTCGCCGGGCCGCGGGTCCCGCCGCCGCAGTTGCCGGGCCGCGTCCCGGAGCGCAGCGGAATACGGGTCGGCGGCCCGGTGTTCTCGGGGGTGGCGATCGGCGCGGGCGTTCCGCGCGGGTCACTGACCCGCCGACGGAGGAGAGATGGCCAAGAAAGAGACCGGTGACGACGCGCTGCGTTGCTCCTTCTGCAACAAGAGCCAGCGCGAAGTCAAGAAGCTGATCGCCGGCCCGACCGTCTTCATCTGTGACGAGTGTGTCGACATCTGCCTCGACATCATCGCCGAGGACCGCCTGCTCGAACAGCAGCAGGAGACCAAGCTTCCCAAGCCGTCGGAGATCAAGTCGCTCCTCGACGAGTACGTGATCGGCCAGGACCAGGCCAAGAAGAAGCTCGCCGTCGCGGTCTACAACCACTACCGCCGGATCGAGTTCGCCGAGCGCGCGCCGCGCGGCAACGAGGTCGAGCTGCAGAAGTCGAACATCCTGCTCATCGGCCCGACCGGCACCGGCAAGACGCTGCTCGCCCAGACGCTGGCCAAGCTCCTCTCGGTGCCCTTCACCATCGCCGACGCCACGACGCTCACCGAGGCGGGTTACGTCGGCGAAGACGTCGAGAACATCATTCTCAAGCTCTACCAGGCCTCCGGCAACGACAAGGACAAGACCCAGAAGGGGATCGTCTACATCGACGAGGTCGACAAGATCGCCCGCAAGGGGGAGAATCCGTCGATCACGCGCGACGTCTCGGGCGAAGGCGTGCAGCAGGCGCTGCTCAAGATCCTCGAGGGAACGGTCTGCAACGTGCCGCCGCAGGGCGGACGCAAGCATCCGCACCAGGAGTTCCTGCAGATCGACACCACCAACATCCTGTTCATCTGCGGCGGCGCCTTCGTCGGCCTCGACGAGCACGTCGAGCGGCGGCTCAACCAGAAGACGATGGGATTCGGCGCCGAGATCAAGGGCAAGAAGGATCTGGCGAAGCAGAACCCCCTGCAGCAGGTCCTGCCCGAGGACGTGATCAAGTTCGGCATGATTCCGGAGTTCGTCGGCCGGTTGCCGGTGATGGCGACCCTCGACCAGCTCGACGAGGAAGCGCTGGTGCGCATCCTCAAGGAGCCGAAGAACAGCCTGGTCAAGCAGTACCAGACGATGTTCGAGTTCGAGGACGTCAAGCTCCGCTTCACCGACGAGGCGGTCCGGGCGGTCGCCCACGAGGCGCTCAAGCGCAGCGTCGGAGCCCGTGGATTGCGCGTCATCCTCGAGGAAATCATGCTCGAGCTGATGTACAACGTCCCCTCGCAGCACGACATCTCCGAGGTGGTGATCACGGAGGAGACGGTCCTCCAGCGCAGCAGCCCGATCACCACGCTGCGCAAGGCGGGGTGAAGATGACGCAGCTCCTCGAGCGCGACTCCGAGACGCTGCCGGTCGTTCCGCTGCGCGACATGGTGGTCTTCCCCCACATGATGGCGCCCTTCATCGTCGGGCGGGACAGCTCGATTCGGGCTCTCGAGGCCGCCCTCGCGGTTCCGGGACGGCGCATCTACCTCGTCGCACAGCGCGATCCGAAGGTCGACGATCCGGTCCGCGAGGACCTCTTCGATACCGGCGTCGTGGCGCGCGTGGTCCAGAACCTCAAGCTGCCCAACGGCAACATCAAGGTGATGGTGGAGGGGATCCAGCGGGCGCGGATCCGCGAGTTCGAGGAGCACGAGGGCACCTTCCGGGCGACCGTGGAGATGCTCGCCTCGCCGCCGGTGCAGGACGAGCGCGCCCGGCTCTACATGGCCCGAGTCCAGGCGACCTTCGAGCAGTACGCCAAGCTCTCGCAGCACCTGGCGATCGAGAGCCTGCTGCCCACCCTCAAGCACGACGACCCGGACCGCTTCGCCGACGCCCTGGCAGCCCACCTGGCGGTCTCGACCGCGGACAAGCAGACGCTGCTCGACCTGGTCTCTCCGTTCGAGCGTCTCGAGCGGCTCGAGGACCTTCTCGAGGTAGAGATCGAGAAGATGAACCTCGAGAAGCGGATCAACGTCCAGGTCAAGAAGCAGATGGAGAAGGCCCAGAAAGAGTACTACCTCAACGAGAAGATCAAGGCGATCCACCAGGAGCTCGGGCGCAAGGACGACCGCTCCGACGAAATGACGGAGCTGCGGGAGAAGATCGAGAAGGCCGGACTCCCGAAGCAGGTGCGCGAGAAGGCCGAGGCGGAGCTCAAGCGCCTCGAGGCGATGCCTCCGGTGTCGGCCGAGGCGACGGTGTCACGCAACTACATCGACTGGCTGATCGCGGTGCCCTGGAAGAAGACCTCGAAAGAGCTGCGTGACCTGGTGCGGGCCGAGGAGATCCTCAACTCCGATCACCATGGCCTCGAGAAGATCAAGGAGCGCATCCTCGAGTTCCTCGCCGTGCGCCAGCTGACCACCGAGAACCCGGCGCAGATCCTCTGCTTCGTCGGGCCGCCAGGGGTCGGCAAGTCCTCGCTGGCGCAGTCGATCGCCAAGGCGACCGGGCGCAAGTTCGTCCGCCTGTCGCTCGGCGGCGTGCGCGACGAGGCCGAGATCCGCGGCCACCGGCGGACCTATATCGGCGCCTTCCCGGGCCAGATCATCCAGATGATGAAGAAGGCCGGCACGGTCAATCCGGTCTTCCTGCTCGACGAGATCGACAAGATGTCGATGGACTTCCGCGGCGACCCGTCGGCCGCCCTGCTGGAGGTGCTCGACCCGGCGCAGAACCACGCCTTCGTCGACCACTTCCTGGATGTCGAATTCGACCTCTCCAGGGTCATGTTCATCGCCACCGCGAACGTCATCTTCACCGTCCCGGCGGCGCTGCGCGACCGCATGGAGGTCATTCAGCTTTCCGGCTACACGATGAGCGAGAAGCTGGCGATCGGCCGGCAGTTCCTGGTGCCACGCCAGCTCAAGGCGCACGGTCTCGACGAATCGAAGCTCTGCTTCACCGACGAAGGTCTGCGCGTGCTGATCGAGAGCTATACCCGCGAGGCGGGGGTGCGGAACCTCGATCGCGAGATCGCCGCGGTCTGCCGCAAGGTGGCCCGACGGGTGGTGGCGGGGGGCGACGGCGAGGTGGTCGAGCTCGACGCCGCGCGCGTGGTGGAGCTGCTCGGCAAGGCGCGATTCCGGCCCTGGAAGAAGGACGGCGTGCCCGAGATCGGGGTGACCACCGGGCTGGCCTGGACGGAGGTCGGTGGAGAGATCCTCGAGACCGAGGTCGGGCTGATGCGGGGCAAGGGCAACCTGATCCTGACCGGCAAGCTCGGCGAGGTGATGCAGGAGTCGGCGCGTGCCGCCGTCTCCTATCTGCGCAGCCGGGCCGACCTGCTGGGCATCGACGCCGACTTCTCGGAGAAGTTCGACCTCCACATCCACGTCCCCGAGGGGGCGATCCCCAAGGACGGCCCCTCGGCCGGCATCACGATGGCGACCGCGCTCGTCTCGGCCGTGACGCGGCGCCCGGTGCGGCGCGACCTGGCGATGACCGGCGAGATCACCCTGCGCGGCAAGGTGCTCCCCGTCGGCGGGATCAAGGACAAGGTTCTGGCGGCATTCCGCGCCGGGATCACCGAAGTGATCCTGCCGCGCGAGAACGAGAAGGACCTCGAGGAGATCCCGGTGGAGGTCCGTGACCGCATGACCGTGCACTTCGTCGAGTCGATGGACGAGGTCCTGCGGCTGGCTCTCGAGGAAGTGCTTGCATCTCCGCCCCCGGGTGGGGGAGAATTGCGGGCGGCCCCTCCGGAGCCGCCTCCGGGCTCCGGTTCACTGGCTCACTGAGCTCCGGTCCGACGGTCGGTTCGTACTCCGGATCGCCGGCACCGGTTCCCCGTTCGACAAGCGAGGTTCGCAATCCGATTCGACGCCCGTCCTGGCGCCTTGCGCCGGGTGGATCCAGCGAGACGCCCGTGAGGATCGAAAGCGCCGAATTCGTGCGGTCGACGGTTATCGGGTCGGGGCCATCCGGGGACGGTTCGCCGGAGGTCGCCTTCGTCGGCCGCTCCAACGTCGGGAAGTCGAGCCTGCTGAATCGGCTGCTGGGAAGGAAACTCGCACACACCAGTTCGACCCCGGGGCGTACCCGGACTCTGAACTGGTTTCGCATCAACCGGCGGTACTGGTTCGTCGACCTGCCGGGTTACGGTTTCGCCAGGACGTCGCGCGACGAGCGGGAGACCTGGGCGCGTTCGATCGACGCCTACCTGCGCGACCCGTCGGGTCGCCGTCTCGTGATTCACCTGGTGGATGCCAAGGTCGGGGCGACCCGACTCGACGAGGAGGCGGCGCAGTATCTGGCCGACCTCGGGGTGGCGCGGACGGTCGTTGCCACGAAGTTTGACCGCCTGAAGCGCGGGGAGCGAGCTGCAAGGCTCGCGGAGATCCGAAGCGCGCTCGGGCTCGCCGGCGGGACGGAGGTCATCCCCGTTTCCGCGCTCTCAGGGGAGGGCGTACGTGAACTCTGGAAACACATCGCAGAATTTCTCGCGGGGCCGGTCCCGCCGCAGGAGAGGAAGGAAGGGCACGATGCCGAAGGTGACCGAGACCGGCCTGCCGGTTGACGATTTCGCCGAGGACGGCCAGCTGGACTACGGGGCCGAGGGCGAGAACGGCAACGGCGGACGGCCGACCCTCGACATCCGCGCGCTCAAGGAGATGAACATCGGCGAGCTGACGCAGGTGGCCAAGGACCTCGGTGTCGAGGGCGCGGCCGGCATGCGCAAGCAGGAGCTGATCTTCAAGATTCTCGAGGCGCAGACCAAGTCCTCGGGCCTGATCTTCGCCGAGGGGGTGCTCGAGTGCCTGCCGGACGGCTTCGGCTTCCTGCGAGCGCCCGAGTACAACTACCTGCCCGGCCCGGACGACATCTACGTTTCGCCGTCGCAGATCCGGCGTTTCGACCTGCGCACCGGCGACACCGTCTCGGGCCAGGTCCGCCAGCCCAAGGAAGGCGAACGCTATTTCGCCCTGATCAAGGTCGAAGCGGTCAACTTCGAGCCGCCGGAAATTTCGCGCAGCAAGATCTTCTTCGACAACCTGACGCCGCTCTACCCGATGGAGCGGCTCAAGCTCGAGCTGCCGGGTGACATGTCGTCGCGCGTGATGGATCTGGTCACGCCGATGGGCAAGGGCCAGCGCGCCCTCATCGTCGCGCCGCCGCGCACCGGCAAGACGATGCTCCTGCAGTCGATCGCCCACTCGATCGCCAGGAACCACCCCGAAGTGGCGCTCATCGTCCTGCTCATCGACGAGCGGCCGGAAGAGGTCACCGACATGCAGCGCTCGGTGCAGGGCGAGGTCGTGTCGTCGACCTTCGACGAGCCGGCCACCCGCCACGTGCAGGTCGCCGAGATGGTGATCGAGAAGGCCAAGCGCCTGGTCGAACACAAAAAGGACGTCGTCATCCTGCTCGACTCGATCACCCGCCTGGCGCGGGCCTACAACACCGTGCAGCCCCCCTCGGGCAAGGTACTGTCGGGCGGCATCGATGCCAACGCGCTGCACCGTCCGAAGCGCTTCTTCGGCGCCGCGCGCAATATCGAGGAGGGTGGCTCGCTGACCATCATCGCGACCGCGCTGATCGACACCGGCAGCCGCATGGACGACGTCATCTTCGAGGAGTTCAAGGGCACCGGCAACTCGGAGATCCACCTCGACCGCAAGCTGGTCGACAAGCGCACCTTCCCGGCGATCGACATCAACAAGTCGGGCACCCGCAAGGAAGAGCTGCTGATGCCCGAGGACGAGCTGCGGCGGGTCTGGGTGCTGCGCAAGGTGCTCAACCCGCTCTCCACCGTCGAGTCGATGGAGCTGCTGCTCGACAAGCTCGGCAAGGCGAAGACCAACGCGGACTTCCTCGCCGCGATGTCGAAGTAGTTGCGGATCGGGATCGTCCACTACGTCAACAGTCGCCCGCTCTCGCGCGGCCTGCTCGGCGCCGGGGGCGGTGACTGGATCTGCGAGCTCCTGCCGCCGGCAGTGATCGCCGACCGCCTGCGGGACGGCTCGCTCGACGTCGGCCTCGTGCCTTCGATCGAGCTGGCCCGCATCCCGGGGCTGCTCGTCGTGCCGGGGCTGGCGATCGCCGCCACCCACGAGGTGCGCAGCGTCCTGCTGGTCTCGCAGGTACCGGTGGCGGAGATCCGCTCGGTGGCCCTCGACGAGAACAGCCGCACCTCGGCGGCACTCGTCCGCATCCTCCTCGCCGAGCGCTACGGCATCGAGCCGGAGTACCGGCCGGCGCGCGCCGACCTCGGCGCGATGCTCGCGGTCGCCGACGCGGCGCTGCTGATCGGCGATCCGGCGCTGGCGGTACCGCGCGAGCAGTACGTGGTGCTCGACCTCGCCGGCGAGTGGCTGGAGCTGACCGGCCTGCCGTTCGTCTTCGCGGTCTGGGCGGCGCGCGCCGAGGCGGCGCCGCGCATCCCGGCGGGGATCTTCGCGGCCAGCCTCGCGACCGGCCTGGCGCAGCTCGACGCCATCGTCGGCGAGACCGCGGCCGAGACCGGCCTGTCGGAGGCGGTGCTGCGCGACTACTTCACCCGCAACCTGAGCTTCCGCATGGGGCCGGCCGAACAGGCGGGCCTGGCGGAGTATCTGCGCCGGGCGGCGAGGGCCGGCCTGGCGCCGGCCGGGGGCCCGCTCGAGTTCCTGCCGGTCGCCGTCTCCGGCGCCGGCTGAGCGGCGCGGCTTTACGCTCCGCGGCGGCGCGGATATCGTCCGGGGGTCACCCCGGAGAGAGACCGCCATGCCCGCAGCGACGTCCGCCGACTCCAATCCGCTCCTCCGCCTGCCGGCACTCGGCCAGTCGATCTGGCTCGACTTCATCCGCCGGCGGATGCTCGACGACGGCGAGCTGGCCCGGCTGATCGCCGAGGACGGCATCCGCGGCGTGACTTCGAATCCGGCGATCTTCGAGAAGGCGATCGCCTCGGGAGACGAGTACTCCGCCCAGCTCGTCGAGGTCGCGCCGCACGCCGGCGGGGATCCGAAGCGCATCTTCGAGGCGCTGGCGATCGAGGACATCCGGCGCGCCGCCGACACGCTGGCCGGCGTCTACCGGGACACCGCGGGCGTCGACGGCTACGTCAGCCTCGAGGTGGCGCCGGACCTGGCGCGCGACGCCGAGGGCACGGTGGCGGAGGCGCGCCGCCTCTGGCAGCAGGTGGACCGGCCCAATCTGATGATCAAGGTGCCGGGCACCCACGAGTGCCTGCCGGCGATCCGCACCCTGCTCGCCGAGGGGATCCACGTCAACATCACCCTGCTCTTCGCGCGGCAGGCTTACGCGGCGGTCGCCGAGGCCTGGCTCGAGGCGCTCGAGGATCGTCTGGAGCGCGGCCTGCCGCCCGGCGGGGTCGCCTCGGTGGCGAGCTTCTTCGTCTCGCGCATCGACACGCTCGTCGACCGCCACCTCGAGGAGCGCATGGCGGCGGCGCTGGACGAGGAGGTGCGCGGCCGCGCCGCGGCCCTGCGCGGCAGGATCGCCATCGACAACGCCCGCCTCGCCTACGAGCACTTCCGCGGCCTGATGGCGTCGCCGCGCTGGCGCCGCCTCGCCGCGGCGGGGGCCCGGCCGCAGCGCCTGCTCTGGGCGTCGACGAGCTCCAAGAACCCCGCCTTCCGCGACACCCTCTACGTCGAGGAGCTGATCGGACCGCAGACGGTCAACACGGCGCCGCCGGAGACGATCGCGGCGTTTCGCGATCACGGTGTCGCCACCGAGACGCTGACCTCCGGGATCGAGGCGGCGCGCCGGCGGATGCGGGAGCTCGAGGTGCTCGGCATCTCGCTCGACTCTCTGACCGACGAGCTGCTCGACGAGGGGATCCGCAAGTTCGTCGAGCCGTGGGAGAAGCTGCTGGATACCGTCGCGGTCCGTTCGCGCCAGCTCGCGGAGCTGCGCGGTTGAAGCTCCGGCTGCCGCTCGACCTCGAGGAGCGGCTCGCCGCGGCCTCCCACGACTGGGCCGAGCGCGACGGCACCCGGCGGCTGCTGGCGCGCGACGCCTCGCTGTGGACCGGCGGCGACGAGGACCGCTGGCTGGGCTGGCTGGACGCTCCGGCGGTGGCACGCGAGCGCCTCGACGCGTGGGCGGAGATCGCGGCGGACGCCCGCGGCTTCGAGGACGCGCTGCTGATCGGCATGGGGGGCTCGAGCCTGGCGCCCGAAGTGCAGCGGGTGGCGCTCGGGCGGCATCCGGGGCAGCCGCGGCTGCACGTCCTCGATTCGATCCATCCGGACGCCATCGCCGCCGTCGAGCGGGAGATCGATCCGGCGCGCACCCTGCTGGTGGTGGCGAGCAAGTCGGGAAGTACCCAGGAGCCGAGTCTGCTGCTCGAACGGCTGCTGGCGACGCTCGGCGCCGCGACGGGTGGGGAGGCGGAGGCGGCGCGGCGCTGCATCGCGATCACCGATCCCGGGTCGGCGCTCGAAACGGCGGCGCGCCAGCGGGGCTTTCGTCGCATCGTCCACGGCGACCCGACGATCGGCGGGCGCTTCTCGGCGCTGTCGCCCTTCGGGCTCGTGCCGGCGGCCATCCAGGGGGTGCCGATCGGGACTTGGCTGGCGCGCGCGGAGGCGAAGGTCACGGCCTGCCACGCCGCCAACCCGGCGCGCAACCCGGGAGTTTCGCTCGGGCTGCTGCTCGCCGCCGCGGCCGCGGCGGGGCGCGACAAGCTGACGCTCGTCGCCCATCCGGGCCTCGGCCCCGTCGGCGCCTGGCTCGAGCAGCTGATCGCCGAGTCGACCGGCAAGGCGGGCCTCGGTGTGCTCCCCTTCGAGGGCGAAGCGCTGAGTGCGCCGGCCGAGTACGGCGCCGACCGGCTGTTCGTCTCGCTGCGCCTGGGAAGTGATCTCGGACCGGGGGACGCGGCGCGGCTCGACGCCCTCGCCGAGGCGGGACATCCGGTCGCCGAACTCGAACTGGTCGATCCGCTCGACCTGGCGGCCGAGTTCTACCGCTGGGAGTTCGCCACCGCGGTCGCCGGCGCGGTCCTCGGAGTCCATCCGTTCGATCAGCCGGACGTCGAGGCGGCCAAGGTGGAGGCCCGGCAACTGACCAGCGACCTCGAACGCACCGGCAGCCTGCCGCCGGTCGAGCCGCTGGCGGCCAGCGCCGACACCTGGCTGTTCGCGCCGCCGCCGGACGCCGCGGCCCTGCGAACGGCGGCCGGCGTCGACGCCGAGGTGGCCGGCCTCCTGGCGGCGCATCTGGCGCGCCTGGGCGCTGGTGACTACTTCGCCCTCCTCGCCTTCGCGCCGATGGAGGAGGCGTGCCTCGCCGCGGCGGCGCGGCTGCGCGACGAGGTGCACCGCCGCTTCCGGGTCGCGACCTCGGCCGGCTTCGGGCCGCGCTACCTGCACTCCACCGGGCAGGCGCACAAGGGCGGTCCGCCGAGTGGCCTCTATCTGATGGTCACCGACACGCCGCGCGCAGACCTGCCGATTCCGGGCCGGCGCGCCACCTTCTGGCAGACGATCGTCGCCCAGGCGCGCGGCGATTTCGCCGTGCTGGCGCAGCGCGGCCGGCGCGTCGTGGGCGTGCACCTCGGAGAACCTGCCGCGACCGGCCTGCCGCGTCTGGTCGAGGCGATCGTGGCGGCGCTTCCCGGCGCCGCGACCTGATCGGCAGTTCGACCCACTCGACGATGGGAGGATTCGCATGAGGATGTCGGTGAGAGGCACGCTCTTCGCGGCCGCCTGGACCCTGCTCGGCGCCTGGTGGACCGCACCGGTTCACGCCGCCGGCGGCCCGCTCGCATTCGTCGGCGCCCGGGTGATCCCGATCGTCGGGCCGGAGATCGAGCACGGAGTCGTCCTGGTCGCGGCGGGCCGCATCGTCGCGGTCGGCGCCGAAGGTGAACTCGCCGTGCCGGAAGCCGCGGAGCGGATCGACGTCACCGGCCGGGTGATCCTGCCGGGACTCGTCGACACGCACTCCCACCTCGGGCGGGGCTCGGGTGGCGACCGCTCGATGCCGCTCCACCCCGACGTCCGGATCCTCGACGCCATCGACGTGCGGGCGGAGAACTTCTGGAAGGCGCGGGCCGGCGGGATCACGACGATCAACGTCATGCCCGGCTCCGGCCACCTGATGAGCGGCCAGACGGTCTATCTCAAGCCGCGCCTCGCCGGTTCGAACGTCGAGGACTACCTGCTGTGCACCGACGGCGAGCCGCGGGTCTGCGGCGGCCTCAAGATGGCCAACGGCACCAACTCGCGGCACGACCCCCCCTTCCCGGGCACCCGCGCCCGCTCGGCCTCGATGGTGCGCGAACTCTTCGTCAAGGCGCGCGAGTACCAGGCGAAGCGGGCGACGCCACCGAAGGACCCAGACAAGGCGGCGGCCCGCGACCTCGGCCTCGAGGCGCTGGTCGAGGTGCTCGACGGACGGCGGATCGTCCACTTCCACACCCATCGGCACGACGACATCCTCACCGTGCTGCGGCTGGCGAAGGAGTTCGGCTTCCGTCCGGTGCTGCACCACGTCTCGGAGGGAAGCCTGGTCGCCGCGGAGATCGCCGCGGCCGGGGTGCCCTCCTCGATCATCGTCATCGACTCTCCGGGCGGCAAGCTCGAGGCGGCCCGGCTGTCGCTCGGCACCGGCGCGGCCCTCGAGCGCGCCGGCGCCGATGTCGGCTTTCACACCGACGACTCGATCACCGACTCGCGCTTCTTCCTGCGCTCGGCGGCGCTCGCCGTGCGCGCCGGGATGTCGCGCCAGGCGGCGCTCGCCGGGCTGACGATCGCCGGCGCCCGCATGCTCGGGTTGGAGGGGCGGGTCGGTTCGCTCGAGCCGGGCAAGGACGCCGACCTGATCGTCCTCTCGGGAGATCCGCTCTCGGCCTTCACGCGGGTCGAACAGACCTGGATCGACGGCGAGAAGGTCTTCGACCTCGAGCGGGACGGCCGGTACCGCACCGGGGGCGAGGACGTCTATCCGCAGGCGGCCGAAGCGGGAGATCACGAGGCGGGCGAGCAAGCGGCGGAGGAGGGACGATGAAGAGGCTGCGGATGGGGATTCTGCTCGCACTGCTGCCGCTCGCGGCGGCCACGGCGGGAGCCGAGAACCTGGCGGTGTCGGGCGAGCGCGTCTGGACGATGGCCGGGGCGCCGATCGACGACGGCGTCGTGCTGGTGCGCGACGGCAGGATCGAGCGCGTCGGTCCGGCCGCGGAGGTGGCGATCCCCGAGGGCTGGCGCCGCATTTCGGGCAAGGTCGTCACGCCGGGGTTCGTCGATGCGCACACGGTGGTCGGTCTGGCGGGCATCCTCAACCAGCCGCACGACCAGGACCAGCTCGACCGCACGGCCCCGATCCAGCCGGAGCTGCGCGCCGTCGACGCCTACAACGCGCGCGAGGAGCTGATCGACTGGGTGCGCGGCTACGGCGTCACCACGATGCACACCGGGCACGGCCCGGGGGCCCTCGCGTCGGGCCAGACGATGGTCGTCAAGACGCTCGGCGACACGGTCGACGCGGCGCTGGTGCGCGACGAGGCGATGGTGGCGATGACCCTCGGTCCCGAGGTCGCGGAGAACTTCGACTCGCCCGGGACGCGCGCCAAGGGGGTCGCCTTGCTGCGGGCCGAGCTCGTGCGGGCCGGGGAGTACGCGCGCAAGCAGGGGCACGCCGACCCCGACAAGCGCCCGGCCCGCGACCTGCGGCTCGAGACGCTCTCGCGCGTCCTCGCCGGCGAGCTGCCGGCGCTGATCACCGCCCAGGCCGCGCCGGACATCCTCACCGCCCTGCGCCTGCAGCGCGAGTTCGGCTTCCGACTGATCGTCGACGGGGCCGCCGAGGCCTATCTCGTGCTCGACGAGCTGAAGGCGGCGGGGGTCCCGGTGATCCTCCATCCGCCGATGGCGCGCCTCGGCGGATCGACGCGCAACGCGGCGCTCGACACCGCGGCCCGCCTCGCCGCGGCAGGCATTCCGTTCGCTCTGCAGAGCGGCTTCGAATCCTACGTGCCGAAGACGCGGGTGATCCTCTTCGAGGCCGGCGTCGCGGCTGCCAACGGACTGGGCACCGAGGGGGCGCTGCGCGCCGCGACGATCGACGCGGCTCGCATCCTCGGGGTGGACGACCGGGTCGGCTCGCTCGAGGCCGGCAAGGACGCCGACCTGGTGGTCTTCGACGGCGACCCGTTCGAGTACACCAGCCACGTCTGCGTCGTCCTGGTCGACGGGCGCCCGGGCAGCGAGGAGTGCCGCTGAGCGGGGAGGGGCGCCCGCGGCTGTTCCGGCCGTCGGCGCGCCCTGTCTCAATGGAACGTGATCGTTCCGTTGCCCTCCCGCGTCCCTCCGCCGCCGCCCACTCTCCCCGCCCGGGCGGCGGCGGGGGACGCTTCCGCTAGGCTCGGCACGCGGGCCGTCGGCGGCCGGCGACGAACGGAGGCGACGATCACGTCCATCGACTTCGAAGCGCTCGACGACGCGGAGCTCATCCGGCGCGCCCGAATGAGGCCGGACGGCGCGGCCGCGCCGCTCGATGCGCTCTTCCGGCGGCACCAGCGCAGGGTGGCGACCTGGTGCCTGCGCTGGTGCCACGGGCGCAGCGAGGACGCCGCAGACCTGGCGCAGGAGGTCTTCCTGCGGGCGCAGGAGAAGCTCGACGGTTTCCGCTTCCAGAGCGCCTTCACCACCTGGCTCTACCTGGTCACCCGGACGGTGGCGCTCAACCGCGCCGACGCGGCGCGCCGCCGGCCGTCCGAGTCGCTCGAGAAGCACGTGATCGATCCGCCGGACCTGGCGCTGCCGATCGACGAGACGCTCGACGCCGAGCGGCGGGCCGCACAGCTGCGCGCCGCGATCGCGACCGCCCTCGAGCCGCTCGAGGCGCGGGTGCTCTATCTGCACTTCCACGCCGGACTGACCCTGCCGGCGATCGACGGCCTGCTGGGCCTGACCAACAAGTCGGGCGCCAAGGCCTATCTGGTCGCCGCCAAGCGCAAGCTGCGGCGGCACTTCGATTCCAGCCCATCGACGACCGGCGGCGCCGCCGCCGAGGAGGCACCATGACTTCCGGGAATTCGCCCCGAGGGGAGGCCGACCTGCTGCGGCGGGCCCTGGCCCCGACCGCCGAGTGCCCGCCCCTCGACCGGCTGGCCGCGGCCGCGCTGGGCGACCTGCCGGCCGACGAG
>JAIOJQ010000163.1 GCA_019911865.1 Thermoanaerobaculia bacterium | reverse complement strand
GTTGATTACGGCGGCCGACGCACTGTCGCGGTGCGTTTGTGCCATCGTCGCGGCGACGGCCATCGCGGCGCAGAGCGGCAATACGCTACGGGCCGGGTGGCTACGAGATCCGTCCATATTGATCCCTTCGTTGCAGGCAGCGGTTGGCGGAGGACCGGCACGAGTTGGCATCAACGTACGCTCGTCCGATCCCGACACGCTGTGAAGCAGTTCGCAGGTTCGGATGTGCTCGCACGATTCCCCGTCTCCGAAAGCCCATGGACCGTGGGGGGTGGGTAGGCAAGCGGCGATTCTCCGGGGCACGGGCTTATACTCGTGGGCGTCGTGTGGAGGCTTTCGGAGGTTCGATCGTGACCCGTCGAGGACCAGCTTCCGTGGGCCGGAGCACGCGGAAGTCGGCTTGGCAGCGCAGGCCATGGGGCCGGACGTGGCAGAGGCTGTCTCTCGGCGCCCTCCTGGCGTTTTGTGGGGGCTCCACGGCGCCGTTGCGCGGCGACGCTGCGGAATTCCAGGTCAACGTCTACACGACCTACAACCAGTCCCGCCCGGACGTGGCGATGGCCCCGGACGGTTCGTTCGTGGTCGTCTGGCAGAGTGCCGGCTCGTTCGAGGGCGACGTGGGCCAAAGCATTCAGGTTCGTCGATTCGATCGCGCAGGCCAACCGATGGGTGCCCGCGAGTGGCAGGTCAACAGCCTCACGAGCGTCTTTCAGAGTCATCCCCGCGTGGCGATGGACTTCGAGGGCAACTTCGTCGTCGTCTGGGACTCGACGACTTCGGTCGGAAACGACACGAGCTTCGCGAGCATCCAGGCGAGGAGGTTTCGGGCGGATGGAACGGCACTCGACGAGCAACAGTTCCAGGTAAACACCTACACGACGGATGATCAAACCTACCCTGACGTGATCGTCCACCCGGAGGGGGAGTTCGTGGTGGTCTGGCAGAGCTTCGGTTCGCCGGGCGACGATCAGAGCTTCTACTCGACCCTTGCGCGACGCTTCGCGGCGACGGGAGAGCCCCTGGACGCCGTCGAGTTCCAGGTCAACTCCTACACCGCGAACAGCCAGCTCGCTCCGGCGGTCGCCGTACTGCCGGGCGGAGGGTTCGTCGTGATCTGGCAGAGCGACGACGACGGGGGAGGTTTCGGCCGGTCCGTGAAGGTCCGGCGTTTCGGCGCCGAGGGGAATCCGATCGATCCCGAGAATCGGGTGGACACGCTCGAGGGTCTGTTCCGGTACGAGCCGGCCATCGCCTCCGATCCGGCCGGCGGCTTCGTCGCCGTCTGGCCGACGCTCGCAGGGAGCCCGGGTGGCTTCGAGTACCATGTCAACGCTCGTCGCTATCGCCCGGACGGAACACCGGTCTCGCAGTCGGAGCAGCCGATGAGCGTTCGGACCGCGTTGCCCCGAAATCGGCCCGCGGTCGGCGTGGGACCGAACGGTGATTTCGTCGTGGCGTGGCAGGGGTACCATTCGCTGCCGGACGACGAGTTCATCGGAATCAATGCTCGGCGCGTTCGCCATGACGACTCGATCGTCGAAGCCGAGGAACTCCAGCTCAACGCCTATACGACGGAAGCGCAGGCCCTGCCATCCGTTGCAGTCGGTCCAGACGGGGACTTCGTCGTGGTCTGGCAGAGCTGGGGTTCCTGGGGTTCCGACACGAGCGGAAACAGTATCCAGGCGCGTCGATTTCCGCGGCCGGTGACGGTGGTGACGACGGCGGACGGCGTCCCGGGATGCTCGCTGGCCGATGCGATCGAGGCGGCCAACCTGGGTACGGCGGTGGGAGATTGCCCGGCGGGGGACGAGGGGGCGATCCTCGAGCTGCCGGCGGAGAGCCGGTTCTCGATCGCGGCGCCGGACAACGGCTCGAACGCTCTGCCGGTCGTGCGGCGCCCGATCACGATCCGGGGATCCGGGGCGCGCATCGAGCGGGACCCCGGGCTTGCCTGTCCGGCCGGACCGCTCTTCCGGCTTTTCGAGGTGGGCGAAGGGGGGACCTTGACGCTCGAGGACGTGGCCGTGTCGAACGGCTGCCTGGCGGCCGAGTCGGGAGCGGGAATCCTCGCGGAGGGCGGAGTCGTCGTCCTGCGCGGGGCGGCCATCGAGGGCAACGAGACCGCGGGAGACGGCGGCGGCCTCGCGGTCGTCGACGGCCACCTGATCGCGGACGGTGCGACCGTCCGCGGCAACCTCGCCGGGGGAGCGGGGGGCGGCGTCGTCATCTCCGGCCCGGGCTCCAGTGCGACCGTGCGCGGCTCGACGCTCTCGACCAACGTCGCGGTGCAGGGCGGTGGTCTCTGGTGGGGAGCGGGTCTGCCAGCCATCGTGCGCAACTCGACGTTCTCCGGCAACGCGAGCCAGAGCGGTGGCGGCATCGAGATCGACGCCTCGGCGGCCGAATTCGTTGCCGAGTTCGTCACCGTCACGCAGAACGAAGCGCCGCTGGGAGCGGGACTGCACGCGCCGGCGGGCAACGTCGCCCTGCACGGCGCTCTCGTCGGTGACAACGTCCTGGGGGCCGACTGCGCCGGCGCCGGGGCGTGGAGTGCCAGCGGCGCGAATCTCGACACGGACGGCAGTTGTGCGGCGCTCGCCGGGGCGGCGGTGACGACGGTGGGAGGCCTCGGGCTCGGTCCGCTGGTCGACCTGGGCGGCGCGAGCCGGGGGCACCTGCCGGGCGCCGCGAGCCCGGCCGTGGACGCCGCGCCGAGCTGCGCCGGGCGGGGCGGCGAGCCGATCGGGGTCGACCAGCGGGGTTATCGACGTCCGACGGACGACGACGGCGACGAGTTGCCCGCCTGCGAGCTGGGCGCCATCGAGCGCGGCCCGGTCTTTCTCGACGGCTTCGAGCTCGGCGACCTGCGTCGGTGGTCGGCGAACCGCGACTCGAGCGCTGGCAGCGCGCGGTAGTCGGAAGGAGCTCGCGCCGGACCCCGGCCCGGAAGCCGAAGCAGCGTCGACTCGCTGGTTCGTCACGCCGCGGAACCGAGGCTCGCGGAGCGGGGATCGAGCGCTAGTCCTCGGATAGCGGCGTATCATCTCTCCCGCGCGAAGCGGACCCCGGGAGGAACCGAATCGTGAAACGCAACCAGGTCGAGCCCGCGGGCGGCGAGCCGCTTCGGGGAGCGCAGGGGAGCGACCGGCGGCCCCGCACCCCGCAGGCCGCCGAGAGCACGCTCGACGCGCTCGAGCGGCTCAATGCCGTCGCCCGCGTGACCACCGAGGGGCTCGAGCTGGTGCCGATGCTGCAGCGCATCACCGACCTGCTGGTCGAGCAGTTCGACTGGGACCACGCCGGCTTCGCGCGCATCGACCGCGAGCGCGGCGTCTTCGTGGCCGAGGCGATTTCGGCGCGCATCCCGATCGACGTGGCGGCCGGCTACGTGCGGCCGCTGGGCAGCGGCGTGGTGGGGGAGGTGGCGCTCACCGGCCACCCGGTCGTCCTCTCCGACACCCGCCGCCATCCGGCCTACGTCGCGGTGGCGCCCGACATCCGCTGCGAGATCTGCCTGCCGATCTTCCACGGCGGCGAAGTCGTGGCGATCCTCAATCTGGAGGATCGGCGAACCCGCGGCGTCGAGAGCGAGCTCCCCCTGCTCGAGGCGGTGGCGCGGCAGATCGGCGGCGCCATCGCCGCGGCCCGCCTGCACGAGGAGGTGACCCGGCGCGCCGAGCAGCTCGAGCTGCTCGCCGAGCTGTCGCGCGTGGCGCTCGAGGCCGAGGAGCTCGAGCCGGTGCTCGAGACGATCGCCGCCCGGCTGCGCGACCGCTTCGACCTGCTGGTGACGAGCTTCTACTTCGTCGATCCGAACCGGCCGCGGCTCGAGCTCAAGGCGCTCGCGGCGCGTGATCCATTGCCGGCCGAGCCGCTGCGGCACCTGTCCGCCTCGCGCGGCATCGTCGGGCGGGCCCTCCATCTGCAGCGCGCCCAGCTGGCGCTCGACGTGCGCAGCGACCCCGACTACGTGCCGCTCTTCCCGCAGGTCACCGCCGAGCTGGCGATCCCGATCCACTTCCGCGGCCGCGCCCTCGGCGTGTTCAACTTCGAGAACGACCGGCCGCAGGTCTTCACCCAGGAGACGGTCTCGCTGCTGCAGACGCTCTCCGACCAGCTCGCCGGCCTGGTCCACCTGGCGGCGGTGAACCGGCGGCTGCAGGAGACCTCGGAAGACCTCGAACAGACCAACCGGCGGCTGCAGGAGCTCAATCGGACGCTCGAGGAGTTGTCGATCGTCGACTCGCTGTCGGGCCTCGCCAACCGGCGCCAGTTCGACCGCACCCTCGACCTCGAGTGGCGGCGCGCCATCCGCGCCGAGAGCCCGCTGTCGATCGTCCTGTTCGACATCGACTTCTTCAAGCGCTACAACGACTCGTACGGCCACCTGCGCGGCGACGCGGTGCTGGCCGAGGTGGCGCAGACGCTCGGCGCCGCCTGCACCCGCGCCGGCGACCTGGTCTGCCGCTACGGCGGCGAGGAGTTCGCGGCCCTGCTGCCCAACACCACCGCCGAGGCGGCGCTCGAGCTGGCCGAGCAGGCGCGGGCGAGGGTCGAGGCGCGCGGCATCGCCCACCCGGGTTCGGACTGCGCGCGCGTGGTCACCGTCAGCGTCGGGGTCGCCACCACGGTTCCGGACGCCTGGCGCCTCCCCCCCAGCCTGGTCGAGCGCGCCGATCGCGCCCTCTACGCCGCCAAGGCGGGGGGGCGCAACAGCGTCCGGCTCGCGGGCTAGGCCCGCCGGGCGGCCGCCCGGATCGTGACCTCGCCGTCACCCGGCCGCCACCGGGCGCTGGGATAGAATTCGCCCACCCGCAACGCCCCCCGAGAACGGCAGCAAGGCTCCAGAGACGAGGGATTTCGATGACTCCGATGCGTTCCGCAGCGCTCTCGCTGGCGATGGCCCTGGGCCTCGCCGCGGTCGCCCCCGCCCAGACCGTCTTCATCAACGAGATCCACTACGACAACGAGGGGACCGACCTCCAGGAGGGAGTCGAGATCGCCGGCCCGGCCGGCACCGACCTGACCTCCTGGACGCTGCAGCCGTACAACGGCGGAACGAGCGCTCCCTACTCGGCGACCGCGCTCTCCGGCGTCCTCCCCAACCAGCAGAACGGCCACGGCACGCTCTGGTTTCCGATCAGCGGCCTGCAGAACGGCGCGCCGGACGGCGTGGCGCTGATCGACGACGGCGGCGCCGTCGTCCAGTTCCTCAGCTACGAAGGGGCGTTCGTCGCCGTCGGCGGACCCGCGGACGGGGTGCTGTCGACCGACATCGGCGTCGCCGAGTCGGGGACCACTCCGATCGGCCATTCGCTGCAGCTCGGCGGCACCGGCACCACCTACGCCGACTTCACCTGGGCCGCCGCGCAGCCGCACACCAACGGCGGCGTCAACACCGGCCAGACCTTCGGCGCCGCCACCCCCTCGGTGTTCGTCGACAACGTCAGCCAGGCCGAGGGGACCGGCGGCACGACGGACTTCGTCTTCACGATCTCGGTCAGCGGCTCGCCGGCCGGCACCGTCAGCTTCGAGGCCTCGATCGCCGACGGCACCGCGACCACGGCCGACGGCGACTACGTCGACCAGAACGACGTGCCGCTGTCGATCGTCCCGCCGGCGACTTCGACGACCTTCACGGTGGTGGTGAACGGCGACGCGACGACGGAGGCCGACGAGACCTTCACCGTCACCCTGGCGAACCTCTCGGGCGCCGATCCGGGCGATCTGAGCGGGCTCGGCACGATCCTGAACGACGACATCACCCTGGTGCCGATCCACGACATCCAGGGTTCCGGTTCCGCCTCGCCGATCGTCGGCGCCGCGGTGACCACCAGCGGCGTGGTGACGGCGCGCAAGTCGAACGGCTTCTTCCTGCAGACCCCGGATGCCGAAGCCGACGCCGACCCGCTGACCTCGGAGGGGATCTTCGTCTTCACCAGCTCGGCGCCGCCGGCGAGCGCCGAGGTCGGCGCGCTGGTCCAGGTTACCGCCACGGTGGTCGAGTTCGTGCCGCCCGCCGACCCGCTGCAGCCGCCGTTGACCGAGCTCTCCGCACCGGTCGTCGTCCAGCTGTCGACCGGCAATCCGCTGCCGACGGCGGTGCCGCTTACCCCGACGTTCCCCGATCCGGCCGGCGCCTTCGACCAGATGGAGCGGGTCGAGGGGATGCGCGTCTCGGCGGCGTCGCTGACGGTGGTCGGCCCGACCCTCGGCAACGTCAACGAGCCGAACGCCACGGCGACCACCAACGGCGTCTTCTACGCCACCGTGACCGGGCATCCGCGGCCGGTGCGCGAGCCGGGGGTGCAGGAGCCCGACCCGGCGCCGGGCACCGTGCCGCGCTTCGACACCAATCCGGAGTCGATTCGCGTCGACAGCGACGCCGGCGGCCACGCGGCGATCGATGCCGGCGCCGGCGCCCTGCTCGGCGGCGTCTCCGGCCCGGTCGACTACGCCTTTCGCAAGTACACGATCGTCCCCGAAGCGGGCGCGGTCATCACCGTCAACGGCGGCCCGACCGCCACCGCGGTCACGCTGCCCGAGAGCGTCGAGCTGACCATCGCCTCGTACAATCTCGAGCGCTTCTTCGACGACGTCAACGATCCGTCGATCGGCGAGCCGGTGCTCACCCCGCTGGCCTTCGACGGCCGCCTCGGCCGCGCCTCGCTCGGCATCCGCGACTACCTCGGGACGCCGGACATCGTCGGCGTGGTCGAAGTGGAGAACCTGGCGACGCTGCAGGCGCTGGCGGCGCGCATCAGCGCCGACGCCATCGCCGACGGCCAGCCCGATCCGCTCTATGCGGCCCAGCTGGTCGAGGGCAACGACGTCGGCGGCATCGACGTCGGCTTCCTGGTCAAGACCGCGCCGGTCGGAGCCGCGCCGCGGGTCGAGGTCGTCGAGGTGGTGCAGGAGCTCGCCGGGACGCTGTTCGTCAACCCCGACCTGTCGACCGAGCTGCTCAACGACCGCCCGCCGCTGCGCCTCGCCGCGACCGTCCACTTCGGCGGCGGCGACTCCTGGCCGGTCACCGTGATCGTCAATCATCTGCGCTCGCTCAACGGCGCCGCGAGCCCGGCGCCCGGTTCGAACGGCTGGACGACGGTCGGCGACCGGGTGCGCGCCAAGCGGCTCGCCCAGGCCGAGGACCTCGCCGACCTCGTGCAGGCCCGCCAGACCGCGGATCCCGAGGAGAACATCGTGCTGATCGGCGACTTCAACGCCTTCGAGGTCAACGACGGTCTGGTGCACTCGATGGGGGTGATCGCCGGCGCGCCGGTGCCGGACGACCAGACGGTCGTCCCGGGGGACGGCGTCGACCTGGTGACGCCGGACTTCGCTCTGGTCAACGCGGGCGAGTACTCCTTCGTCTTCGACGGCAACGCGCAGTCGCTCGACCACGCACTGGTCGGCGCCGGCGTGCTGGCCTCGACGGCGGAGCTGCGGGTCGAGCACGGGCGCATCAACGCCGATTTCCCCGAGGTGGCGCGCAACGCCGCCGGCGTCGTCGAGCGGCTCTCCGACCACGATCCGCTGGTGCTCTACCTCACGCCGTCGATCCTCGTCTCGCAGCTGCCCTTCTTCGGCGACTTCGAGACCGGCGACCTGACGCAGTGGAGCACGGCGCAGCCCTGAGCGGAGCCACCATTGGCGCGGGCGGAGCGGGATCCGGCGGTTCGGAGCCGCTCCGCTGGCGCGATCCTTGACCGGCGAGCACGTCGATCGTAGGTTGTCCCTCCGGATCCGCAACGGAGTCCCGGGGCAACAGAGGAGTGGCGATGCGCGCAGGAATCGGTGGAATCGGAGTCGCCCTCGCCGTGGCGCTGGCCGGCGCGGCGATCGCCGACGAGCCGGGTGGCCGCTTCGATCGCCTGGAGCTGCGCTCCATCGGCCCGGCCAACGGCGGGCGGGTCTCGCGCGCCGCCGGAGTCCCCGGCAACCCGCTGGTCTGGTGGGCGGCGACTTCGCAGGGGGGCGTCTGGAAGTCGGAGGACGGCGGCTTCGTCTGGCGGCCGGTCTTCGACGACCAGCCGGTCGCCTCGATCGGCTCGCTCGCCGTCGCGCCGTCCGATCCGAACGTCGTCTACGTCGGCTCGGGCGAGGCCAACATCCGCGGCAACGTCATCCGCGGCCAGGGGATCTTCCGCACCACCGACGGCGGCGCCACCTGGAGCCACGTCTGGAAGCACCCCGGGCAGATCGGCACGATGATCGTCCATCCGCGGGATGCCGGCATCGCCTTCGCGGCGGTCCTCGGAGATCCCTTCGCGCCGGGGCCCGATCGAGGTGTCTACCGCACGCTCGACGGCGGCGAGACCTGGGAGCGGGTGCTCTACCGGGACGAGGAGACGGGCGCCTCCGACGTCGCCTTCGACCCCGCCAACCCGCGCATCCTCTTCGCCGGGCTCTGGCAGGCGCGCCGGCGTCCCTGGGAGCTGGTCAGCGGCGGACCGGGTAGCGGCCTCTACCGCTCGGCCGACGGCGGCAGCAGCTGGCGCCAGCTCACCGGCCACGGACTGCCGGAGGGGATCTGGGGCAAGGTCGGCGTCGCGGTGGCGCCGTCGGACGGCCGCCGCGTCTACGCGCTGATCGAGGCCGAGGAGGGGGGCCTGTTCCGTTCCGACGATGGCGGCGAGAGCTGGCGGCGGATCAACGCCCACAAGTCGATCCGCCAGCGCGCCTGGTACTACACCGTGCTCACCGTCGACCCGCGCGACCCCGACACCGTCTGGATTCCGCAGGTACCGCTGCTGCGGTCGCTCGACGGCGGCCGCACCGTCCACCCGGTCGACGGCACCCACCACGCCGACCATCACGATCTGTGGATCGACCCGGCCGAGCCGCGGCGGATGATCGTCTCGCACGACGGCGGCGTCGACATCTCGCTCGACGGCGGCGCCAGCTGGTTCGCCCCGGAGCTGTCGATCGCGCAGTTCTACAACGTCGACGCCGACCGCGGCGAGCCGTTCCGCGTCGGCGGCACGATGCAGGACCAGGGGACCGGCTCGGCGCCGTCGAACTCGCTGCGCGGCGAGGGGATCACCCTCGGCGACTGGAAGTGGGCGGGCGGCGGCGAGGCGGGCGACTTCGTCTTCGACGCCTTCCAGCCGGGCGTTGCGTATGCCGGCGAGTATGGCGGCATCCTCACCGTTCACGACGCGGCGAGCGACAACGGGCGCAACGTCTCGGCCTGGCCGGCCAACCCGTCCGGGCACGGCGCCGCGGCGCTCGGCCGCCGCTTCCAGTGGACGGCTCCGATCGCCGTCTCGCCGCACGATCCGGCCGAGCTCTATCACGGCGCCGAGGTGCTCCTGCGCTCGACCGACCGGGGGCGCAGCTGGAGCGCGATCTCGCCCGACCTGACGCGCAACGACCGCGCCAAGCAGCAGTGGTCCGGCGGACCGATTACCGGCGACAACACCGGCGTCGAGGTCTACGACACGATCTTCTCGATCGCCGTCTCGCCGCACGAGGCGCGCACGATCTGGGTCGGCACCGACGACGGCCTCGTCCATCGCACCGCCGACGGCGGCGGCGCATGGACCGACGTGACGCCGGCCGGCATGCCCGAGTGGGGGACGGTCGACGCGATCGAGCTGTCGCCGCACGCCGCCGGCACCGCCTGGGTGGCGGTTTCGGCCTATCGGACCGGCGACCCGCGGCCGCACCTCTTCCGCACCACCGACGTCGGCGCGAGCTGGATGTCACGCACCGCGGGCATACCGGAGGACGAGCCGCTCTTCGCGGTGCACGAGGACGCGGAGCGCGCCGGACTGCTCTTTGCCGGCAGCGAACGAGGCCTCTGGATGTCGCGCGACGGCGGCGACAGCTGGCGCCGGTTCGCGGCCAACCTGCCGACCGCCAGGGTGGTCGACCTGGTGGTCCGCGGCAACTCCCTGGTGGTCGCCACCAGCGGGCGCGGCCTCTGGATCCTCGACGATCTGACGCCGCTGCGGCAGTGGCACGACGAGCTCGAGAGCGCGCCGCTCCATCTCTTCGTGCCGCCGCCGGCGCGGCGCTGGAACTTCGGCGGCTCGTGGAGCGATGCCGGGGCGGCGCCCAACCCGCCGCGCGGCGCGGTGCTCCACTACTGGCTGGGCGAGGCGGTGGAGGGGGAGCTCGCCCTCGAGATCCGCGACGCCGGCGGCCGCCTGGTGCGCCGGCTGTCGAGCGTCGCCGCGCCGGCCCCCTGGCCGGAAGACGACCCGGACGAGCCGACGCCGACCCCGCAGCCCGACCTGCCGACCGCCGCGGGCCTGCATCGAGTGGTCTGGGATTTCGACTGGGAGGGGGCGGCGCGCCTCGAGGGGGCCAAGGTCGACATGGGGGATCCGACCGTCGGGCCGCGCGCCATCCCGGGGCGCTACACGCTGCGACTCGCGGCCGGGGACCGAGTCGCCGAGGCGGCGCTCGACCTGTTGCCCGATCCGCGGCTCGACCTCGCACCGGCCGACTACCAGGCCCAGCTCGAGCTGGCCCTGGCGGTGCGCGACTCGATCGACGAGGTCATCACCGACGCTCGCCGGGTGCGCGCGATGAGCGAGCAGGCGACCGGCCTGGCGCGCCGCCTGGCGGGCGACGAGCGGGCGGTGGAGCTGCGCGCCGCCGCCGACGCGCTGGTCGCCGGTTGCGCGGCGCTCGAAGCGAAGCTGCACAACCCGGGTGCCGAGGTGGTCTACGACATCCTCGCCCAGCGCGGCGGAGCGCAGCTCCACTCGCAGCTGGTCTTCCTCTACCAGGTGGCGGTCGGCTTCGGGGACGGGCCGCCGACGGCCCAGGAGCGCGCGACCTTCGCCCGCCTCACCGCCCAGCACGCGGCGCTGCGCGAGGAGATGGCGGCGCTCGAAGCCGGACCGCTCGCCGCGCTCGAGGCGGCGGCTGCCGCCCTCGGCCTGCCACGCATCCTCCTGCCGGCCCCCTGAGGGACCGGCAGGAGGGGGCGGCGTCACCGCTTCTTCGGTGCAGCCTGCGTGGCGCCCGACAGCAGACCGGTGAGCGGGTCGCCGTCGTAGCCGAGCGCCTGCCAGTCCATCCGCCCGTCGGGGCGGTGGCAGTCGAGACAGCCGAGCGCCTGCCCGGCCGGCGGCACTTCGTGGAAGATCCCCATGTAGCGCTCGGTGTCGACCCAGTCGTACTCGGCATTCTCGATGCCGTAGAACGCTTCCGCCGCCTCGCGCACCGCGCGGTCGATGTCGCCGTCGGCGAAGAACTCCTCGACCACGATCGGCACGATCCAGCGCTCCTTGCGCAGCACCGGGAGCTTGCCGCGGTGCAGCTTGAAGGCGTAGATCCGCGCGCCGGTGTCGCCGCGCGAGCCGTGGGGCAGCATCATGCCGACGCTGCCGCCCGCCCCCGGAACCGCCGGCTGGCGTGGCAGCTGCGCCACCGTGCTGCCGTCGAACCAGGCGTAGACCGGCTCGACGTCCTTCTCGAGGGTGATCGTCGCCGAGTACTTGTCGGCCTCCTCGTTGTAGCGCGGCGTGGACCAGTCGCGCACCATGTCGGTGGGGTCCTGCTTGGCGAAGGTCGGGATGTGGCAGGTCGTGCAGTAAACCCGGTCGGTGTGGGAGTCGAGCGCCGCGATGCCGTGGGGCTCCGCGCCGTGACAGCCGTCGCAGGTCAGGCGCGGTCCCGGCGAGTCGGTGGCGGCGAGGTCGACGCCGCGGCCGCGCACCCGGTGATCCTCGCCGGCATGGCAGTCCACGCACTGCAGGTCGGCGCCGCCGGCGGACATGTGGACGTCGAGCTCGGGCGCCGGGTCGGCGAGCGCGTATTCGATGTCGCCGCGCTTGAAGTTGGGTCCGCCTCCGGATCCGGCGTGGCAGCGCAGGCACATCTTCCGCTCGGGCAGCGAGATGCGCTTGGAGACCGAGTCGAGTCCGACCTGGTTCTTCCACAGCACCGGCTTCCAGGCCCAGCCACCTTCCTCCTTCGGATAGAGATCCCGGTTGTAGCCCGAGGCGTGGCAGATCAGACAGTCGATGTTGGCCAGCTGCGTCTCGCTGATCGCCGGGGATGGCAGCTCGCCCAGCCCGGCGTGGCAGGCCGAGCACCCCTTGGAGATCACCTCGCCCCGGCTGTTGCGGGTCAGGCCGATCCAGCTGGCCTCCGGGTTGGTGCAGAAGTCGTTGATCGTGTTGATTTTCCCGAGCTTCTCTCCGTGCGCGTTGACGAGCCCCGGGGCATCGCCGCGCCACTGGTAGTGCTGCGAATGGAAGAAGGAGACCGCCTCGTCCCGGTGGCACTCGAGGCAGGTGGCGGTCCCTTCGTAGTGCTCGAAGTATTCGCCGTGGTCGGAAGGTTTCGGATCGGCCGCGCCGGCCGCCCCCGGCAGGATGCCGAAGGCGGCCGCGACGAGGACGGCGAGGGCGGAGCGGAGGCGGCTGGCGCGGTTCATCGAATGCCTCCCGTCAGAAGCGGGCGATCAGGCTGAAGGAGACCTTCGAGGCCTGGTCGTAGGTGGGGAAGCCGAGCAGCGGCACCGAGTCGAGCGACTTCGGCGAGCCGACGTGCCAGCCCGAGCCCGAGTAGTCGTACGAGTAGTCGATCCAGTCCAGCTTGGCGAGGAAGCGCCGGGTGATCCGGTGCGTCAGGTAGAGCTCCCAGACGTCGCCGCGGGCCGAGGTCTTGGGAGCGATGAGATCGTCCTCGGCCTGGGCGAAGTTGAACCAGTACTCGGAGCCGTGGTTGTACTCGACGCCGATGCGCGTGCGGTCGTTCTTCAGGTTGTAGCGCAGGCCGGCGTACCACATCGTCGCGTCCTGCTCTTCGGGCACCTCGAAGGGGTCGGAGAAGAGGCCGCCGAACGGCGTGGTCACCGCCTCGGGGTCGGAGCGCATGTAGTTTGCCGAGACGAACCAGTCGAAGGGCCCGTCCTCGCGGATCAGCACGACGCTCGCCAGGTCGATGTCGCCGAGGTTGGCCGACGGGCTGAAGCGCAGCACCACGGGGGCGTTGATCGGGTTGCCGGTGAGCGGGTCGGCGGCGAAGACCGCCAGCCCGTTGAACCCGTCGGCGACGTCGAAGGCGCGCGCCAGGGTCGTCTGGATGAACATCCGGTCGGTGTCGAGGATGTCCCAGTTGAGGCCGAGGAACTGGGTGTCCGCCAGGCGGTCGGCGGGGAGCTTCAGTACGTCTCCGTTGCCGAAGCCGGATTCGTAGCCGAGGCCGTAGCAGAGGCGCACGGTCGACTCGTCGCTGAGGTGGTAGCCGACGGTGATGCCATCGAACTGGTAATCGATGATCGACCCCAGCGGCGTGCCGCCGCGCGGCTCGTCCTGGCGGAAGTTGAGCGGCGCGCCGTCGGTCGACGGCCGGCGGCCGATCGACAGGTAGAGCGGAATGCCGCCGATGTTCGACCAGTTGAAGTACGCCCGCTCGACGCGCAGGATGTCGGAGTTCGGGACCCCGGTCGTGGTGCCGTCGAGGTTGATGCTGTTGGGCTGGCCGTTGAATACCTGCACGCCGGTCGAATCGCCGAACGTCTTGTACATCGACAGCCGCCCGGAGAACGTCACGTCCTCGCCGAGGTCGGCGTCGAGGCGCAGCCGCAGCCGATTGGTGTAGAGGATCGAGTTGTCGGCGTCGTAGCCCGCCTGGTAGGTCGACGGCATCAGCATGCCGAACAGCTGCTGCTGCATCGCCGGCGGGAAGCTGGCCATCGCCGCCTGCAGGTCGGCGAAGGTGAAGTTGCTGGTGAACCAGAGGTAGTCGCCGTAGTGGCTGGCGACGTGCTGGCCGATCTGCTCGATCGAGCCGGGCATCGTCCCGGTGGTGTTGACGAAGAACAGGGTGTTGACCATCAGGTTCTGCAGTGCCAGGCCGTCGAAGTGGTCGGGAATCGAGGCTTCGATCGAGTGGGCCTCGAAGCGGAAATCCCCCGACAGGTCGACGCGGTCGAGCGCGTCCTTGCGCTCGCCCTTGCGCAGCTTCTTCTCGAGCTCGCGAATCTTCTCTTTGACCGCGTCGAGTTCGGATCGGGAGACATCGGTTTCCTGCGCCACGGCGGCGCCGGCGAAAGGCAGCAGTGCGGCCAGCGCGATGGCCGGCAGCGTGCGGAGTCGGATCTTGAGCGGATGCATGGAGTCCTCGCTGGAAAAGGGCGCAGCGTCAGCCGCACGTCATCGGGTTTTCGGAGTCGGCGGCGTGCTCGATCGTCCAGTCACGCAGCAGCTCGAACTCCTCGGGGGCGAGCAGCTCGAGGACCTTGCGGCCGTCGTGCGCCGGGTCGGTCAGGTTCTCGTGCGCCGGCACCCACTGCTCGGCGAAGAACTCCCGCCACTGATCCTGGATCAGCGACATCGGGGTGTACTCGCCGTTGGGCGAGTCGGGCAGGTGGCAGCTCTTGCAGGTGTCCTTGAAGAGCTCCTGCCCGGAGCGTCCGGCGCCCCTGGCAGAGGAAGTGACCGCCAGAACGGCGAAGGCGGCGAGGGTGAGGAAGAGGAAGGCAGGTCGGCGGTTCATCGCGATCTCCTTGTCGTACGTCACGTGCACGACAAGGATCTCGCTTATGGGCATACGGTTATCCAGCTCTCGGGGTGGGAGTGGCCAGCGCCGCCGGGTGGGAGTCCGGACGACGGAGCGAGGCCGCGGAGGGCCAGAAAGGCTTCGACCCGCCGGCGTGGGGATCGCCGGCGGGTCGAAGGAATGGTGGAGCGGAGGGTGTGGGAGGAGATCCGGCCGCGTGCGGGCCGGATCCCGGCGGATCAGAAGCCGCGCCCGCGGCGTTCGCCGCGGCGGGGGCGGGATTCGCCCCGGCCCTCGCGCAGGTCCTCGCGCCGCTCCCGCATCTCGCTGCGGCGCTCGGCGAAGCGGGTGCGATTCTCGTTGAGCTGCGCCAGCTGCTCGGGGGTGAGGACGGCGAGCAGCTCGGCACGGTGGCGCGCCCGCTCGACCTCGGCCTCGATCCTCAGGCGGGCGTGCTCCTCGGCGCGGGCACGTACCTGCGCCTCGTCGAAGGTGGCGGTCAGCTCCTCGTCGAATCGTTCGAAGAAGGCGTCCCCCATCTGCTGCCGGCGCGCCTCGGCGGCGTCCCGGTGGGCGTCGCGGATCGCCCGGATGCGCGCGCTCTGCTCCTCGGTCAGGTCGAGGTCGCCGAGCAGCAGGGCGAACGGTTCGGAACCGTCGCCGAAACCGGCGTGCATCCCGGGGCCGGCCATCCGGCCCTGCATGCCGAGCGGCCCGCGGCAGTCTCCGGCGCCCCGGCCTCCCGGCCCCCAGGCGGCGGCGAGGGTGGCTCCGGCGGCGAGGGCGACGAGGGCGAAGGTGAGAGTGCGGAAGTTGCGCTTCATGGTGTCGATCTCCTTGTCCCGGCGAACCCGGTTCGAATGCGGCCGCCGACAGGAGGAATGTACGCCCGCCAGCGTCAAGCAGCGCGCCGGCGCCGTCAAGAAGTGCCTGGCGAGAGTAAAGAAACGTGAATCCGGCGAGCGGCGAGCGAGGGCGCTGCTAGATTGACCGGCATGGCGCGCCTGCTCATCGTCGACGACGACCGCGAGCTGGTCGAACTGCTCACCGAGTACCTGTCGGGCGAGGGGTTCGCGGTCCGCTCCGAGCCCGACGGTGAGCGCGGCGCCCGGGCCGCGCTCGAGGAGGCCCCGGACCTGGTGATCCTCGACGTCATGCTGCCCGGCCTCAACGGGTTCGACGTGCTGCGCCGCCTGCGCGAACAGCGCTCGACGGTGCCGGTGGTGATGCTCTCGGGGCGCGGCGAGGAGGTCGACCGGGTGGTCGGCCTCGAGCTCGGCGCCGACGACTACCTGCCCAAGCCGTTCAGTCCGCGCGAGCTGGCGGCGCGCGTGCGCGCCGCCAGCTCGCGCGGACTGAACGGCTTGGGCAGGTAGTCGTCGGCGCCGAGCTCGAGGC
>JAIOJQ010000162.1 GCA_019911865.1 Thermoanaerobaculia bacterium | reverse complement strand
GGGTGCGCCTGCGGCGCGGCGAGCTGGCGGCGCTCGGCACGGGCGGCGAGGGACTCGCGGCGCGGCTGAGCGAGCTGCGCCAGCGCGAATTCGTGCAGGAGCCGCGGCCGGTTTCGCCGCGGCCCGGCATCGGCCGCCTGCTCGTCCTCGCCCGCAAGCTCTTCTACCACCTCGGATTCAAGTGGCACGCGCGGGCGGTCCTGCAGCAGCAGAACGAGTTCAACCAGGCCGCCGCGGCGCTGATCGTCGAATTGGCCGACCGCGAGCGCGAGGCGCGCCGCCAGATCGAGCGCCTGCGCGCCCGGCTCGACGAGCTGGCACCCGGCCCCGAACCTCCCGGACCGTCGGCGTGAGCGCGCGCATCGCGATCTGCGCTGCCCAGGTGCCCTTCACCCGCGGCGGCGCGGAGGTCCTCTACGAATCGCTGCGCGACGAACTGGTGCGGCGCGGCCATCGGGTCGAGATCGTCGCTCTGCCGTTCAACTGGTCGAGCCGCCAGGCGATCCTGCGCAGTGCCCTCGCCTGGCGGATGGTCGAGCTGGGGGAGGCGGCCGGCGAGCGGGTCGACCTGGTGATCGCGACGCGATTCCCCTCCTACGTCGTCCGCCATCCGCGCAAGGTGGTCTGGCTCATCCACCAGTTCCGGCAGGTCTACGACCTGGCCGGCACCCGCTTCTCCGACTTCGGCAGCCGGAGCGGCGACGACGAGGTGGCGGCGATGATCCGCTCGGTCGACCAGCGGGCGCTCGGCGAGGCACGCGGCCTCTTCTCGATCTCGCGCAACACGGCCGACCGGCTCAAGACCCACAACGGCCTCGACGCCGAGGTGCTCTACCCGCCGCCGGCGCTCGGCGAGCGTTACCGCGCCGACGCCCCCGGCGACTGCGTGGTTTCCGTCGGCCGCCTCGATCCGATGAAGCGTTTCGACCTGCTGGTGCGCGCCATCGCCGCCAGCCGACGGCCTCTGCGCGCGGTCATCGCCGGCGACGGGCCGGACCGCGAGCGGCTCGCGGCGCTCGCCGCCGGACTCGGCGTCGGCGACCGGGTGACGCTGCCGGGGCGGGTCGACGACGCGACCCTGATCGACCTCTACGCGGGCGCGCTGGCGGTCGTCTACGCCCCGTTCGACGAGGACTACGGCTACGTCACCGTCGAAGCGATGCGCTCGGCGCGGCCGGTCGTCACCACGGCGGACTCCGGCGGCGTGCTCGAATTCGTCACCGACGGCGTCAACGGTTTCGTCTGCGCGCCCGACGCGCCGCGTGAAATCGCCGCCCGCCTCGACCGCCTGTTCGACGATCGCGACGAGGCCGCCCGGCTCGGCGTCGCCGGCCGCGAGCGGGTGGCTGCGATCGGCTGGGACCGCGTCGTCGAGCGGCTGCTCGCGGCGGTCTGAGCGGGAGCGGCCGGGTGCGCATCGCTTTCGTCTCGCCGCTGCCGCCGCTCGACTCGGGCATCGCCGACTACGCCGCGACGCTGGCGCCGGGGCTCGCGGCGACCGGGCTCGCGATCGATCTCTTCCACGAGGGGCGGACGCCACCTCCGCCGCCGCTCGCCGACCGCTTCACCGCCCGGCCGGTGCGCGACCTGGCGGCGCGCGCCGGCGACTACGACGTGCTGCTCTACCACCTCGGCAACAGCCTGCAGCACCATGCCGGCATGCTCGAGCTGCTGCTCGAGCTGCCCGGCGTCGTGGTGCTGCACGAGTACATGCTCCATCACCTCTTCCGCGAGCGGACGCTGGCCGCCGGCGATGCCGCCGGCTACGTCGAGGAGATGCGCTACGCGGCGGGGGAGACCGGGCGGCGCGCCGCGCGCCGGTTGCTCGACACGCACCATCCGCTCGACATCTGGACTTTTCCGCTCTTCGAGCGGGTGGTGGATCGCAGTCGCGCGGTGTTCGTCCATTCCCGCTTCGCCGCCGACCGGGTGCTCGCCAGCCGGCCCGCGGCACGCCTCGAGGTGGTGCCGTTCGCCGTCGACACCGCTGCCGTCACGCCGGTCGATGCGGCGGCGCGGGCGGCGGCGCGACGAGCTCTCGACCTGCCGGCGGATGCCTTCGTGCTCGCCACCTTCGGCTTCGTCACGCCGCAGAAGCGGCTGGGGCCGGCGCTCGCCGCCTTCGCGCGGCTGCGCCGCGCCCGCCCCGACGCCCGCTTCCTGATCGTCGGAGAAGTGGCGGCGCGCGAGGAGTTCGCGGCGCTGCTCGCGGCGCACGGGCGCGCCGGAGTGACCGTGACCGGGCGCCTGCCGGCCGACGCTTTCGAGCGCGCCATCGCGGCGTGCGACGTGGCGGTCAATCTGCGCCACCCGACCGGCGGCGAGACGTCGGCGGCGCTGCTCCACCTGCTCGCCGCCGGGGTGCCGACGATCGTCTCGTACACCGGCTCGTTCGCCGAGATTCCGTCCGGCGCGGTTGCCCGGGTGCCGCTCGACGACGGCGAGACGCCGATTCTCGCGGCGCTGCTCGACGCCTTTGCCGCCGATCCGGCGCTGCGCGCCGCGGTGGGGGCCGCGGCCTGGCGCTCGAGTGCCTCCCGCCAGCGGCTCGCCGCTCCGGGCAGGGCATGCTGCCGCTCGACGTGGCG
>JAIOJQ010000010.1 GCA_019911865.1 Thermoanaerobaculia bacterium | reverse complement strand
CCCTCGGCGTCGACGTGAGCGACCTCGGAGCGCCCTTTTCCGGCATCCGCTACAGCTGCGAAGGGCACCTCGCCGGGCCACCGCCGACCACGATCGCGTCCCGCCCGCGTGTCATCGATCCTCCCGCCGCGGCGCCGCGGCGCCGCTTCAGAGGTACCCGAGAGACTTCAGCTCTTCGACGTCCTCACCGGTGAGCTCCCCCTTCTCACCGCCATCGGACGGCGGGGGGCGCAGCGCCGTGCGGATGCGGCGCAAGTCGGCGCGCAGCTCGGCGCAGCGTCCGCGGCAGCCGTCCGCGGCGAGATTGCGGCGCTCGCCCGGATCGGCGACGAGGTCGTAGAACTCGATGCGGTCGGGGCGCGCGATGAGCTTGGCGTCGGCGGCGCGCAGCGCCCACCCCTCCTCGCTCTGGATCAGCACCTGGCGAGCGGCATCCTCGGCGCCGCGCACGACCGGCGCGAGGCTGCGCCCCGTCGCGCCGGCGAGCGGCGGCAGGCCGATCAGGTCGAGCAGCGTCGGCGCCAGATCGACGACGCTCGCCACCGTGGCGCGTGGCCCGGCCGGCACGCCCCAGCGGGCGGGCAGGCGCAGGATCAGCGGTACCCGCGCGATCTCCTCGTACGGCGCATAGCCGTGCTTGAGCATGCCGTGCTCGAAGAACCCCTCGCCGTGGTCGCTGGTGATGACGAAGATCGTCTCCTCGAATCGCCCCGCCGCCTCGAGCAGCGCCACCAGCTGGCCGACGGCGCGATCGACCCAGGCGATCTCGTTGTCGTAGCGGGTCGACAGCACCGCGAGGTCGTGCGGCGTCATCTCTTTCGCCGCCCACTCGGCGACCCGCGCCAGGCCGCGCGGCGGCGGGTTCTGGTAGGTGATCGAACCGAAGCGGTCGGCCGGCAGATCGCCCGGCTTCTCGTCGTAGGGCCAGTGAGCGTCGAGGTAGTGGATGTAGGCGAAGAAGGGGCGCTCGTCGGCCTTCGCCAGCCAGTCGGCAAACAGCGCGTTGAGCTCCGGCGCCCGCTTGCCGCGCCGCCAGAGGTACTCCTCGAAGCCGCGCGCGAAACCGAGGGTCGGCTGCAGGTGGACCTGATTGACCACCCCGACCGTCGCCCACCCCCCCTGCCGGAAGGCCTGCGCCAGGGTCGGCAGCGAGCGCGGCAGGGCGTCGGTGGTCACCCCCTCCTCGCCCGCCTCGCCGAGGTGCATCAACCCGTGCTCGGTCGGATGGAGGCCGGTGAACAGCGAGGCGATCGACGGCTTGGTCCAGGTCGCCGGCGAGAAGGCGGCGCGGAAGTCGACGCCGGCGGCGGCCAGGGCGTCGATCGCCGGGGAGGTCGGGTGCGCGTAGCCGTGGGCACTCAGCCGGTCGGCGCGCAGGGCGTCGATCAGCACCACGACGACGTTCGGTTTCGGGCCGGGCGGCGGCGCCGGCGGGGTCGCCGGAGCGACGGTCTCACGCCGACAGGCGGCCGCGGCGATAGCGCAGAGCAGCAGCCCGGCGAGCGGGCGGAGGCGGCGGTGTTTCACCCGTAAAGCGTATCAGCGCGACGCCGCGACGCCGCCCGGTTGCGGGTCGGTCAGTCTCCTTCCGCCGGGGCGCAGGAAGCGCGCCGAGGGGAGGCCGAGCCGGCCGAGCCAGCCCGCGCCGGCGCAGGCGAGGACACCGAAGCCGTAGCGCACCGAACGGAGGAAGGAGATCGACGAGGCCTCCTCGAAGTAGCGGGTCGGGCAGGAGATTTCGCCGATCCGATAGCCGGCGGCGAGCGCCTGCACCAGGATCTGGTTGTCGAAGACGAAATCGTCCGAGTTCTCGGCCAGCGGCAGCGTGGCGAGCACTTCGCGGCGGAAGGCGCGAAAGCCCGAGTGGAACTCGGAGAGCTTGGCGCCGAGCAGCAGGTTCTCCACCAGGGTCAAGACGCGGTTGGCGAGATAGCGCCACCAGGGCATGCCACCGCTGCGCGCGCCGCCGCCGAGGATGCGCGAGGCGAGCACCACGTCGTAGTGCCCCGAGGCGAGCATCGAGGCCATGGCGAGCAGCAGCCGCGGCGAGTACTGGTAGTCCGGATGGAGCATGACGACGACCTCTTCCGGTCCGCCGAGCGCGGCGCGGTAGCAGCTCTTCTGGTTGCCGCCGTAGCCGCGGTTGGCCGGGTGGACGATCGTCTCGATCCCCAGCCGACCGGCGAGCTCCGCCGTGCCGTCGCGCGAGGCGTCGTCGACCAGCAGGATGCGATCGACCTCGGGCGGGATCTCGGCCACCGTGCGCTCGAGCGTGCCGGCGGCGTTGTAGGCCGGCAGGACGACGCAGACGCGCAAACCGCCGATCACGAGGCCTCCCGGTTGCGGCGGCTGCGCGCTAGCGCCCGCCGGCCGCGCCAGAGCTCGGCGAGCAGGCGATCGCAGCCGTCGCCGGTCGCCGCCGAGAGCGGCACGATGGCCGCGAACTGCCCGCTCTGCGCGTAACGCGAGATCTCGGGCAGCAGCTTCGGCTTGGCCACGAGGTCGATCTTGTTGAGCACGGCGACCCGCGTCGCGCGCGCCGCCAGGACGCGGTCGAGGAGGAACTGGTCGCCGGTACCGAAGGGCTCGGCGACGTCGCGGATCAGGCAGACGACGTCGGCTGCGTCGAGCGCCTCGCCGGCGGCTTTGAGCATCTCCCGGTTCATCCGGTGC
>JAIOJQ010000161.1 GCA_019911865.1 Thermoanaerobaculia bacterium | reverse complement strand
CAGCGCCACCGCCTCGGCCTGCCGACGGGCCGGGTCGGCGGCCGCAGCGCGCGCCCGCACCGCCCGTTCCTCGACCGGATGCCAGGCGGAGATCCGCTTGCGGTACTCCGCGCAGAGGGTTTCCCACTCGGCCGGCGCATGGCGGCCGGCCCACAGCAGATGGAATTCGAGCCCCACGCCCGGTCTACTCGGGGCGAGCCTTGGAGGGGCGCGTCGCGGCCTCGCGCAGGAACTCCTCCCACTCCTCGTAATAGGCGAGCGACTGCAGATCCCGCATGCGGTCGAGGAAGACGACTCCGTTGAGGTGGTCGAACTCGTGCTGGACGATGCGCGCCTCGAACCCCTCGGCCACGTAATCGAGCGGCCCTCCATCGCGATCGAGGCCGCGCACGCGCACCGCCGGGTGGCGCGGCACCAGGCCGCGCAGGTCGGGGATCGACAGGCACCCCTCCCAGTCGTAGACCATCTCGCCGGGAATCGGTTCGAGCATCGGGTTGACCACGACCCGCAGCGGGATGCCACCGCCCGGCTCGTCCTCGTCGACCGCCTCGTAGACAAAGAGCTGGATCGCCATGCCGACCTGGGGGGCCGCCAGTCCGACGCCTTCGGCGTCACGCATCGTGGCGATCATGTCGTCGATCAGCCGGCGGACCGGACGTTCGCCGAGTCGTCCGAGGGCGAGCGGCTCGGCGGGCCGGCGCAGGGCCGGGTGACCGAGGCGGACAATGGGGAGAATGGCCATCGGTGTTGCCTTCCAGCGCATCTTACCGCCGCCCGGGAGCGGGCGGACCGCGTGATATTCTCACCGGCCCATGACCGCCTGGACGTCGGAGGAACAACAGCGTCGGCGGCGCCGGAAGCGGATTCTGCAGGGGCTGGTGATCGGCAGCGCGGCGATCGGGGTTCCGGCCCTGGTCAACGCCGCCATCGCACGCAAGGCGCGCCGGCTCGAGCCCGCCTCCTGGGGCCGCCGCCACCGCTACGCCTGGGAGCTCGGCGACATCCTCTTCCAGCGCCTCGGAGAGGGAGATCCGGTCACCCTCCTGCACTCGTTCGGCCCCGGCCACGACTCCATCGAATGGCGCCCGGCGGCCGAGAACCTGGCGGAGCGCTTCCAGGTCTTCGCCCCCGACCTGCCTGGCTGGGGACGCTCGGACCGCCCGGCGGTCGACTACGACTCCGAGCTCTTCATCGAGTTCCTGATCGATTTTCTGGTCGACGTCGTGCGCCGGCGGTCGGTCGTCGTCGCCGCCGGCCTGCCGGCGGCCTACGCCGTGCAGGTCGCCGTCGACCGGCCCGAACTCGTCCGCGGCCTCGTCCTCGTGGCGCCGCTCGGCATCGACCTGGCCGGTGATGAGCCCGACCTGGGCGACGCGATCATCCACCGGCTGCTGCGCCTGCCGCTGGTCGGGACCTCGGCACTCAATCTCTACTCGAGTCGCAAGGGAATCGCGCATCACCTGCGCGAGGAGCTCTACGCCGACCCCGCGCAGGTGAGCGACGCTCTCGTCGACCACTACTGGCGCGGCGCCCACGAGCCGGGCAGTCGAGCGGCGCTGGCGGCCAGCCTCTCGGGATACCTGAACCATCCGATCGCCGCCGCGCTGCCCCGCCTGCGCCAGCCGACCCTGCTGGTCTGGGGGCGTGAGGCCGTCCATCCGCCGGTGGCCTCGGCCGACCTCTGGCTGCGCGGCCTTCCGGACGGCGAGCTCGAAGTGCTCGCGGGCGCCGGCCTGCTGCCGCATGCCGAGGCCCCCGAGGCGTTCACCGCCGCGGTCGGGCGCTTCGTCGACGCGCTCCCGGCCGAATGACGCAGCCGGGATTCCCGCCGGTCCCGGGAGGATTTCCGTTCCCGCAGCTCGAGCGCGAGACGCTCGCGCAGTGGCGCTCGCGCCGCATCTTCGAGCGCACCCTCGAAGCCACGCGTGACGGTGAGCCGTACGTCTTCTTCGAGGGGCCGCCCACCGCCAACAACACGCCGCACGTCGGCCACGTCCTGACCCGGGTGGTCAAGGACCTCTTCCCGCGCTTCCAGACCATGCGCGGCCGCCACGTGCGCCGCAAGGCCGGCTGGGACACCCACGGCCTGGCGGTCGAGATCGAGGTCGAGAAGCGCCTGGGCCTGTCGGGCAAGAAGGACATCGAGCAGCTCGTGCCCGGCGATCGCGCCGCCTCGATCGCGAAGTTCAACGCCGCCTGCCTCGAATCGGTGATGACCTACGAGCGCCAGTGGCGAGCGATGACCGAGCGCTTCGGCTACTGGATCGATCTCGACGACGCCTACTTCACCTACTCGAACGGCTACGTCGAGTCGGTCTGGTCGGCGATCCGCCGCCTGCACGACCTCGGGCTGCTCTACGAAGGCCACAAGAGCCAGCCCTACTGCGCCCGCTGCGGTACCACGCTCTCCTCGCACGAGGTGGCGCAGAACTACAAGGAGGTCGACGATCCGTCGATCTGGGTCCTCTTCCCGGTGCGCCCCGGCCAGCGGCTGGCCAGCGCGGATGGCGGCGAGTGGACGACCCCCGACGGGCTCCACCTGGTCGCCTGGACGACGACGCCCTGGACGATGCCCGGCCACGCCGGCATGTCGGCCCACCCCGATCTCGTCTACCGCGTGGTCGAGCACCCGGAGCGGGCCGGCGTGCTGGTGCTCTTCGCGGACGCGATCGAGCTGCCGATCCCGGTCGACGTAGTGCGCGACGGCAAAGCGGTGCGGCTCGACCTGCGCGACCAGCCGGCGCTCGCACGCTTCCGCGGCGTGGCGCTCGAGGGGCTGCGTTACGACCGGCCGTACCGGACCGACCCGGCCGATTCTCCGGCTGAAGCGAAGCGTCTCGCGGCGCCAGCCTCGGATGAGCACGGCTGGCCGGTGGTCCTCGCCGACTACGTCACCGCGACCGACGGCACCGGCCTCGTCCACACCGCACCCGCCTTCGGCGCCGACGACCACCAGACCGGCCTGAAGTACGGACTGCCGCTGTTTCGAACCATCGAACCGACGGGCCGGGTCGCCGAACGTGCCGGGCTCGAGCGGCTCTCCGGGCTCTGGTTCAAGGACGCCGACAAGGAGGTCGTCCGCGACCTCAAAGAACGCGGTCTGCTCCTCCACACCGAGCGCTTCAAGCACAGCTACCCGTTCTGCTGGCGCTGCGACACGCCCTTGCTGCAGTACGCCACCGAGAGCTGGTTCGTGCGCACCACCGCGATCCGCGACCGCCTGGTCGAGCGGAACCGCGAGATCGGCTGGCACCCGGAGACCATCGGCACCGGACGCTTCGGCAACTGGCTCGAGGGGGTGGTCGACTGGGCGCTTTCGCGCCGTCGCTACTGGGGCACCCCGCTGCCGATCTGGAAGTGCGACGGCTGCCCGCAGACCTTCGTCGCCGGGTCGTTCGAGGAGCTGTTCGCCGAGGCCGGGCGGCCGCAACCCGCCGACCTTCACGACCGCGCCGGCTTCGATCCCCACCGGCCGTCGATCGACGAGATCACCTGGCCCTGCTATGCCTGCAACGGCGGCGTCTTCCGCCGGGTGGAGGACGTGCTCGACGCCTGGTTCGACTCCGGCTCGATGCCGTTCGCCCAGGACCACCGGCTGGTCCACGAGCAGGCGCCGAGCTCACGCTGGCTGGCGCCGGAGAATTTCCGCCCGGCCGACTTCATCTCCGAGGCGGTCGACCAGACGCGCGGCTGGTTCTACACCCTGCACGTGCTGGCGGTCGCCCTGTTCGACTCGGTCGCCTTCAGGAACTGCATCGTGCTCGGCCACGTCAACGACGAGCAGGGGCGCAAGATGTCCAAACGCCTCGGCAACGTCGTCGACCCGATGACGGTGGTCGAGGAGACCGGCGCCGACGCCCTGCGCTGGTACTTCTACGTCACCGACCCGGAGCAGCCGTCGCGCTTCTCCGCCCGCCTGGTGCGCGAGGCGGCGCAGGGCTTCCTGCTCCCGATCTGGAACGCGCTGTCGTTCTTCACCATCTACGCCAACCTGGACGGCTGGCGGCCGGGAAAAGCCAAAGACGTTCTGTTGAAGGAAAGAACGGACCTCGATCGGTGGATCCTGCTGCAGCTCGACGAACTGGTCGAGACGGTGACGCGGAACCTCGAGTCCTACACCGTGGCGCCGGCCGCCCGCGCCATCGAGGCGTTTCTCGACGACCTCACCAACTGGTACATCCGGCGGAGCCGCGACCGCTTCTGGGCCAACTCCGAATCCGGGAGCAGCGACAAGGAAGCTGGCTATCAGACGCTGTACGAAGTCCTTACGACGCTGGCCCGTCTGGTTGCGCCGTTTACACCGTTCGTCGCGGAGTCGCTCCACGAGCGCCTCGTTCGAAGTCAGCTGGTGGAATGCTCCGACAGCATCCACCTGGAACCATTTCCAACCGCCCGCGGATGGCTCGACCAGTTCGACGAGATCGGTCGCAACGAGGCGCTTCGCCTCGTGCAGGCAATGTCTCTGGCGAAACGGGTCGTCGGCCTGGCGCGGGCGGCGCGCTCGACCCACGACCTCAAAACTCGTCAGCCTCTTTCCTCAATGGTCCTTGTCTTTGCGCAGGAGATTTTCGGTGTCGGCGTCAAGGACCACCTAGAGCGCGTCAAGGGCCTGATCCTCGACGAAGTCAACGTCAAGGAAATCCGCTGGGCCGAGCGGCGCGGCGAGTTCGTGACCCACGAAGTACGGCCGAACTTCCGGGTGGTCGGCAAGAAGCTCGGGGCGAAGATGAAGGCGGTGCAAGCCTCTCTCGCCGCGGCGGACGGCGACGAGCTGGCCGCGGCCCTCGAGCGCGACGGCCGGATCGAGCTCACGATCGACGGCTCGTCCCTCAGGCTGGCGCCCGAGGACCTCGAGGTCCGGCTGCTCGAGAAGGAGGGGCTGGCGACCGCCGGCGACCGCGAGCTGCTGGTCGTGCTCGACACCCGGCTGACTCCCGAGCTCGTCGCCGAAGGGCGCGCGCGCGAGGTGGTCAACCGGATCCAGACCGCGCGCAAGGAGGCCGGGCTCGACTATGCCGACCGCATTCGCGTCCGCTACCGCGCCGCCGGCGAGCTCGAGGCGGCGATTGCCGCCTGGCGCGACTGGATCGCCGGCGAGACGCTGGCGGTCGAGCTCTCCGCAGCGGCCGGCGACGATCTCAGGGCCGCCCCGGTCGACGATCTCGAGTTCGCCTTCGCCGTCGACCGCGCCGGCTGAGCCGTCGCGTCGATCCGACGCACCCTCCTGATAGCGTTCTCACCCCCGCAAGGAGTCTTTACATGAGCGGCATCTTCAAGGCTTACGACGTTCGCGGCATCTACGGCAAGGAACTCGATGAAGCGATCGCGCGCTCGATCGGACGCGCATTTCCGGCCGTGCTCGACGACGCCGACCTCGCCCACGGCGGCCCGCGCGTCGTCGTTTCACGCGACATGCGTCCGTCTTCCGAACCGCTGGCCTCGGCGCTCATCGAGGGGCTGACTGCCGCCGGCCTCGACGTGATCGATATCGGTCTCGCCACCACCCCGATGAACTACTTCGCCATCGGGCACCTCAAGGCGGCCGGCGGCGTCCAGGTCACCGCCTCGCACAACCCGGCCGAGTACAACGGCCTGAAGTTCTCGAAGCACGAGGCTCGGCCGGTCTCCGGCGACCATGGCATTCCGCTGCTCGAGAAGCTGGTCACTTCGGGCGACTTTCCGGCCGCGGCGCGCCGGGGAACCGTTTCGCGCGCCGAGGTCGAGACGGGCTATCGCGAGCACGTTCTCGGCTTCCTCGATCGGCCGGCCGACGCCCGCCGGCTCAAGGTGGTGGTCGACGCGGCCAACGGCATGGCGGTGATCGACCGCGATATCTGGGAGGCGCTCGGCGTCGACCTCGTGCCGCTCTACTTCGAGCTCGACGGTACCTTCCCCAACCACGAGGCCAACCCGCTCAAGCTGGAGAATCTGCGCGACCTGCAGGCGAAGGTCGTCGAGACCGGCGCCGACCTCGGCGTGTCGTGCGACGGTGACTTCGACCGCGCGGCTTTCGTCGACGAGACCGGCGCGCCGCTCGGCAGCGACCTCGCCACCGCGCTGATCGCCGGCGAACTGCTCGCCCACGACCCGGGCAGGCACGTCCTCTACGACCTGCGCTCCTCGCGCGCCGTCGCCGAGTACATCGGCGAGAAGGGCGGTATCCCGGTGCGGGAGCGGGTCGGGCACTCGTTCATGAAGGCGACTCTGCGCCGGGTCGACGGCCTGTTCGGCGGCGAGCTGGCCGGGCACTACTACTTCCGCGACAACTTCTTCGCCGACTGCGCCATCGCCGCGGTCATCGAAGTGCTCAACCTGCTCTGGCATTCGGGCAAGTCGATGTCGCAGGTTTCAGCGCCCCTGCGCCGGTACGCCAAGAGTCCGGAGACCAACTTCGTGGCCGACGACAAGGAGGCGAAGATCCGCGAGCTCGAAGCCGCCTACCCGGGTGGCGAGATCGACTGGCTCGACGGCATCACCGTCTCTTTCGACGACTGGTGGTTCAACGTCCGGCCGTCGAATACCGAACCGCTGCTGCGGCTGGTGGTCGAGGCGCGGACCGACGCCGATCTCGAGCGCCGCCTCGGCGAACTGGTGGCGCGGATCGGCGAGCCGGTGAGCCACTGAACCGGGTCTCGCCCGGCGATCCGGCGGAGTCCGCCGCGCCCGACCCGGCCGCGAGACGCCGCCACCCGGCGCTCGTTGCCGCCGTCCTCGCCGCGCTCGCCTTCTCCCTGGCGCTGCAGGGCGTCCGGCCGCTCTGGGATCCGGACGAGGGGCGCTACGTCCACGTGGCGCTCGAGATGCTGCGCAGCGGCGACTTCCTGAATCCGCGCCTCCATCCGGAAGTCCCCCACTTCACCAAGCCGCCGTTGACCTACTGGACGGTCGCCGGATCGATCGGCCTGCTCGGGCACTTCGAAGGTGCGGCGCGCTTGCCGAACTCGCTCGCCCTGTTCGGCACCATTCTGCTGATCGCCGGCATGGCGCGGCGCCTGGCGCCCGGCTGCGAGCGGACCGCCGGCATCGTCTACGCGACTTCGCTGCTGCCGTTCGTCGCCGCCAACATCGTCACCACCGACACGCTGCTCGCCCTGTTCACCACGCTCGGCGCCTGGGGCCTGGTGGAACTGCGCTGGGGGCTGGCGCACCCGGCTCTCGCCCGGCTGGCGCTCTGGGGAGGCTTCGGGGCCGCCTTCCTCACCAAGGGGTTGCCCGGGCTGCTGCCGGCCGCGGGGCTGCTGATCGCCGCCGCGGCGACCCGCGAAGCGGCGCCGGACCGCAGTCGTCGGCCTTACTCGCTCAAAGCGTGTGCGCTCTTCCTGCTGCTCGCTTTCGGCTGGTACGGCCTCGAGATCTGGCGCCAGCCCGGCCTGCTCGACTACCTGCTCGGCAAGGAGGTCGCCGGCCGTATCGGCTCGGCCGAGTTCGACCGCCACGCCGGACTCGCCGGGTGGTTCGAGGCCTACGGCCCCGTCCTGCTCGCCGGCCTGCTCCCCTGGTGGCCGCTCGCCGTCTTTCGCGCTCGCCGCGGCCAGCGCCCGGCCGGTTGCGCCGCGGCGCCGGGCGCCGACCGCTTTCTGGCGATCTGGCTGCTGGTGCCGCTGGCCGTCTTCTCCCTGGCGCAGTCACGCCTGCCGCTCTACCTGTTGCCGCTCGCCGCCCCCGCCGCGCTGCTGGCCACCCGACGCATCGGTCCGCTCGGCCGCGACCTGCGCGGCCGGCTCGCCGTGCTGGCCTGGGTCGCCCTGCTGCTCACGGTCAAGCTCTACTCGGGGAGCCACGAAACGAATCGCGACGGACGCGCCCTCGCCGCGAAGTTGCGGAGTCAGCTCCCCTACCCGCCGTACGAGGTCCTCTTCGTGGAGGATTCGCCGCGCTACACGCTGTCGTTCTACCTCGACTGCGAGATCGAGGAGATCGACCTCGCCACGGTCGACCGGCAGCGCAGCCCGGCTTACCGGCCAGTGGCCGAGCCGCTCGCCGCCGAGCTGCTCGACCCCGAGCCGGCGCGCTTCTTCCTGGTGCCGAGGTGGGCAGCCGGTCCGTTCGCCAGCGAACTGGCCGCCCTGGGAGCCACCAGCCGCAGGCTCGGCGAGGTGGACCGCTGGGCGATCCACCTCGTCGACAGCGGCCCGCCGGGTTAGAAGCGGATTCCGACCGCCGCGGCGACTTCCGACTCGTCCGACAGGACGACCTTGAGCTGGGCGTAGGGCGTCATCCCCTGCAGGCGCAGGCCGATGCCGCCCAGCAGGTTGAGGCCGGCATTCCACTCGTCGTCGCGGTTGCGCCAGGAGTCGGTGTGGATCGCCGCGCCGCCGGCACCCGCCCAGAGGTAGTACTCGGCCGTCTGGCGGAAGTCGTAGTGAAAGTCGAAGTTGAGCGACTGCCGGTCCTGCGGGTCGGCGAAGATCATCTCGATGTTCGGATTGAAGAACCAGTCGCGAGCGGGCATCGGCATCAGCAACTCGACGCCGACCATCGGGTCGGAGTCTTCGAGGTAGGCGCCGGCACGCACGCCGAAGTCGACGTCGGCGGCGACGGGCGCGGCGGCGAGTCCCACGACGAGGGCGGCAGCGCCGAGCACGAAACAGCATGGGGTCTTCGACATGGCGGAACTCCTCCTGATCGGAAGGACTCCGGCTCACCGATCCGCGACCGGCGCCGGAGTC
>JAIOJQ010000160.1 GCA_019911865.1 Thermoanaerobaculia bacterium | reverse complement strand
TTACAACCCGCTGCACATCGATATCGACCATGCGCGCCGGGCGGGCATGCCCGATGTCTTCGCGCACGGCATGCTGTCGGCCGCGTACCTGGCCCGCATGCTCACCCGCCGGGTCGAGCCCGCGGCGCTGCGGCGCCTCAGCGTGCGTTTTGCAGCCATCACCCACATCGGTGACGAGGTGCATTGCCGGGCCCGGGTGAGCAGCCAGCACGTCGAGCAAGGCGAAGCCCGATGGACACTGGCCCTGACCGCAGGCAACCAGACGGGCGAGACCAAGCTCACCGGCACCGCGGTGGTCGCCGCCGCGGCGGCTGACTCCTTCATGATTGACCGTTTGCCATGACCCATACCACCACGCCCTCCACCACCGACATCCTCTGGAGCCCGGGCCCCGAGCAACTGCAGTCCAGCCGCATGGTGCAGTACCAGGACTGGCTGGCGCGGGAAAAAGGCGTTGCAACCCACGATTACGCCGAGCTGTGGCGCTGGTCCGTCGAGCACCTGGACGACTTCTGGCAGTCGATCTGGAGCTTCTTCGACGTCCAGGCCGATGGCGAACGCGAGCCCGCGCTGGGCCGGCGCAGCATGCCGGGCGCCGAGTGGTTTCCCGGGGCACGGTTGAATTTTGCCGAGCATGTGTTTCGCCATGCCACGCCGGAGCGGCCGGCGATGATCGCGCGCAGCGAGGATGTGCCGCTGCAGCACATTTCCTGGGCCGAGCTCGAGCGCGCCACCGCCGCCCTGGCCGCCACGCTGCGCGGCTGGGGCGTGGGGCCGGGCGACCGCGTGGCCAGCTATATGCCCAACCGTCCCGAGACGGTGATCGCATTTCTGGCCTGCGCCAGCATCGGCGCCGTCTGGTCCAGCTGCGCACCCGACATGGGGGCGCCAGTCGTGCTGGACCGCCTGCGTCAGATCGAGCCCAAGGTGCTGTTCGCCGTGGACAGCTACCGCTACAACGGCAAGCCGCACGACCGCGCCCATGAAGTCGCGCAATTGCTGGCCGAGCTGCCCAGCGTCGCGCATGTCGTGCAGGTGGACGGGCCGCTGGCGCAGGAGCGCGCGCTCGATTGGCGCCAGCGCACGCGCTGGCAGGCGGCCGTGGCCCGGGATGCCGCTCCCCGCTACGAGCGCCTGCCGTTCAGCCATCCGCTGTGGATCCTCTATTCCTCGGGCACCACGGGGCTGCCCAAGGCCATGGTGCACGGCCACGGCGGCATCCTGCTCACGCACCTGAAGGAAATGGCGCTGCACAACGACCTGCGGCCCGGCGACCGCCTGCTGTTCCTCGGCAGCACCGGCTGGGCCGTCTGGAACCTGCTGGTGGGCGCTCTGGTCACGGGCGCCTCCATCGTGCTGTACGACGGCCATCCATCCTGGCCCAGCGGCGACGCTCTCTGGCGCTTCATCGACGAGCAGGAGGTCGCCGTGTTCGGCACGGGTGCGGCCGTGCTCCTGGCTCACAAGAAGGACGGCCTGCGGCCCCGGGATTACGCGCCGCTGAAGAAGCTGCGCACCATCCTCTCCACCGGCTCGCCCCTGCCCGTGGATGCGTTTGAATGGGTGTACCGCGACGTCAAGCCCGACGTCTGGCTCGCGTCGGTCAGCGGCGGCACGGACATCGCCGCCTGCTTCGTCGCCTGCGCGCCCACCCTGCCAGTGCATGTCGGAGAGATCCAGTGTGCGGAACTGGGCGTAGCCGCCTACGCCTTCAACGAGCAGGGGCAGGCGGTGGTCGACGAGGTGGGCGAACTGGTCATCACCCAGCCGATGCCGTCGATGCCGCTGTATTTCTGGAACGACCCCGACGGGCGGCGCTACCGCGAGAGCTACTTCGAGATGTACCCCGGGGTATGGCGCCACGGCGACTGGATCCGCTTCACGACCTATGGCAGCTCGGTGATCTATGGCCGCTCGGACAGCACCATCAACCGCCACGGCATCCGCATCGGCACGGCGGAAATCTACCGCGTGGTGGAGGAACTTCCCGAGGTGCTCGACAGCCTGGTCGTGGACTTGGAGTATCTGGGGCGCCCCTCCTTCATGCCCTTGTTCGTGGTGTTGCAGCCGGGCGTGGCCTTGGATGCGCCCCTGACCGAGCGCATCCGGCAGCAGATCCGCACCAAGGCATCGGGCCGCCATGTGCCCGATGCGGTGGTCCAGGTGAGCGAGATTCCGCGCACACTCAGCGGCAAGAAGATGGAAGTGCCGGTGCGCAAACTGTTGCTCGGTGCCAGCCTCTCCCAGGTGGCCAGCCCGGACGCCATGCAGAACCCCCGCTGCCTGGACTTCTTCGCCACATACGCCAAAACGCTGGGCATCAGCGGCCCGCTTTGATTTTTGATCAGTACTTCACGAGGACAGACCCGACCATGAAAGCAGCATTCATCACCGGCCATGGCGGCAACGAAGTGGTTCAGGTGCGCGAGCACCGCCTGCCCGAGCGAACGCCCGGCGAGGTGCGCGTGCGCGTGCAGGCCGCCACCCTCAACCAGGTGGATCTGTACATGCGCGCCAGCGGCGCCGGCATCACCCACCACCTGCTGCAGATCCTGGGTCTGGACGCGGCCGGCGTGGTGGACGCCTGCGACGACGCCGACCCGCTACTGCGCCCGGGCCAGGAAGTGGTCATTCACCCTGGCGTGGCCTGCGGCCGCTGCGAGTTCTGCCAGCGCGGCGACAGCGCCCTGTGCACGCGCATCCAGTTCCTCGGCGAGCACCGCGACGGCACCTTCGCCCAATGGATCCAGGTGCCGGCGGCGCAGGTGTTTCCCAAGCCCGGCCACCTGACTTTTGCCGAGGCGGCCGCCCTCGGGGTCAACCATCTCACGGCCTGGCGCATGCTGTTCACCAAGGCACGCCTCAAGCCCTGGGAGACGGTGCTGGTGTTCGGCATCGGCGGCGGCGTGTCACTGGCCGCGCTGCAGCTGGCCAAGGCCATCGGCGCGCGCGTGCTCGTGACCTCGCGCGACGACGCCAAGCTTGAGCGCGCGCGCGCCCTCGGTGCCGACCATGGCATCAACGGCAAGACCCGGGATGTGGCTAAGGAAGTCATGGCCCTCACGGGCGGCCGGGGCGTGGACGTGGTGTTCGAGAACACCGGCGCGGCCACCTGGTCGTCGGCCATGAAGTCGCTGGTGCGCGGCGGCCGGCTCGTCACCTGCGGCGCCACCACGGGTGACCAGCCCGGGGCCGATCTGCGCCGCCTCTTCGTGCGCCAGCTGCAGATCTTCGGCTCCAGCCTGGGCAGCTACGGCGAATTCCACGACCTGCTCGGCTTCGTGCAGCGCACGGGCCTGCGACCGGTGATCGACAGTCAATTTGCCCTGGACGACGTGCATGCGGCGCTGGACCGCCTGGCGTCCGGTGCACAGTTCGGCAAGGTGGCGCTGCGCATCGACGGACACGAAGAGCACCGCGCATAAGCGCGGCGTGTCATGCCCCACGGCGGCGCGGATTCACGGCGCGGCGGCAGCCTCCTGCAGCCACTGCCCGAACGCCATGAGCACCGGCGAAGCGGGCCGCGTCGGGCGCACCAGGTAGTAGGCCCGCCCGCTGTGCAGAGGCTGGGCGCAGGCCATGACCAACTCGCCTTGCGCCAGTTCGGTCTGGATGAGCAGCGGCGGGATGAGCGCCACCCCCAGCCCATGCGCCGCCGCCATGGCGAGCATGGAAAAGAGCTCATGGCGCGGCCCGTCCAGAGCGCCCGGCGCATGCACCCCCATGGCCTCGAACCACTGGCGCCAGGCGTACGGCCGGGTGCTTTGCTGCAGCAGCGGCAAGCCCGCCAGTTGCTCTGGCGCCAGCGTCGGGTAGGCTCGCCCGCGCCCACGCGGGGTGGCAGCCTCCAGCAGGCGCGGGCTGCACACGGGCACCACGTCTTCGTGCATCAGCAGTTGCGCCTCGGTGCCCGGCCACTGGGCCACCTGCTCGGGTGTGCCGGCGTACAGCGCGGCATCGAAGGGCGTGTCGGCGAACAGGAAGGGGCGCGTCTGCGTGTCGATGTGCACGACGATATCCGGATGGCGCTCGGCAAATTGCGGCAGGCGCGGCAGCAGCCAGCGCGTGGCAAAGGTGGGCACGGCCGCCAGCGACAAGGCCCCACCCTGACCCTGGTGCGCCATCATGTCCAGCGTATCGCGCTCCAGCCCCTGCAGCCAGCGCGCCACCTGGCGGCCATAGTGCGCGCCGGCCGCGGTGAGCTGCACGCCATGGCGCGTGCGGCGAAACAGCGGCACGCCCAGTTGCGCCTCCAGCGCAATGATCTGGCGCGAGACGGCGCTTTGCGTGAGCGCCAGCTCCTGCGCGGCACGCGTGTAGCTCTCGTGCCGCGCGGCGGCTTCGAAACAGGCCAGTGCCTGGGTGGACGGAATGTGGCGGCGCATGGGCGGATGACTGCAAGGTGCGTGAGCGCCGCAGAATACCCTATATATTCATAAATCGCATTTCTGTATGAAAACTCGTCGCTTGTCTCAAGAGAGTATGTTGTCTTACCATGCAAGCACTCGGTCAATCCATGCTTATGACGCATGCATGGCTCATCCCTGATTGAACCATCCCCTTGTTTTTTGACATCACCGGAGACCCTGATGGCCCACGCCACTTTCCCATGGAACGACCCCTTTCTGCTTGACCAGCAACTGACCGAAGACGAACGCGCCATCCGCGACGCCGCCGCCACCTACTGCCAGGACAAGCTGGCCCCGCGCGTGCTCGAAGCCTTCCGCCACGAGAAGATGGACACCACCATTTTTTGCGAAATGGGCGCGCTGGGCCTGCTCGGCCCCACCATCCCCACACAGTACGGCGGCGCTGGCCTGAACTACGTGAGCTACGGCCTGGTGGCGCGCGAGATCGAGCGCGTGGACTCGGGCTACCGCTCCATGGCCAGCGTGCAAAGCTCGCTGGTGATGGTGCCCATCAACGAATTCGGCACCGAGGCGCAGAAGCAGAAATACCTGCCCAAGCTCGCCAGCGGTGAGTTCATCGGCTGCTTCGGCCTGACCGAGCCCGACTTCGGCTCCAACCCCGGCGGCATGCGGACGGTGGCGAAGAAGACCGCCGACGGCTGGGTGATCGATGGCGCCAAGCAGTGGATCACCAACGGCACCATCGCCGACGTCGCGGTGGTCTGGGCGCAGACCGAGGACGGCATCCGCGGCTTCCTGGTCGAAAAGGGAACCCCCGGTTTCACGGCTCCCGAGCAGCACGGCAAGTTCTCCCTGCGTGCCTCGGTGACTTCCGAGCTCGGGTTCCAGAACTGCCACGTACCCGACGACGCCTTGCTGCCCGGGGCGCGCGGCCTGCGCGCTCCCCTCTCCTGCCTGTCGCAGGCGCGCTACGGCATCGCCTGGGGCGGCCTCGGCGCCGCCATGGAGTGCTACTGGACGGCGCTCGAGTACGCCAAGCAGCGCATCCAGTTCATGGGCCAGCCGATCGCCGCCCACCAGATCGTCCAGGAGAAGCTGGCCTGGATGATCAGCGAGATCACCAAGGGCCAGCTGCTGGTGCTGCAGATCGGCCGACTCAAGGACGCCGATCGCGTCAAGCCGCACCACATCTCGCTCGGCAAGCGCAACAACGTCTGGGTCGCTCGGGAGTGCGCGCGGATCGCGCGCGACATCCTCGGCGCCAACGGCATCGTCGACGACTACCCGGTCATCCGCCACATGATGAACATCGAGTCGGTGTTCACCTACGAAGGAACGCACGACATCCACGGGCTGGTGATCGGCGAGGCGGTGACCGGCATCCCGGCCTACAACCCGCCGATGCAGTCGCCGAAGAAGGCGGCGCCGGAAACCGGCCGGAAACCCACCGGAGTGGCGCGCTGATGGCCGCCATCGACCGCATCCTCGAACACGACTTCATCCGCGTCACCGAGCAGGCGGCGGTGGCCGCCGCCCACACCATGGGGCTCGGCGACCGCGAGAAGTCCGACCGGGTGGCGGTCGAGGCGATGCGCCGCGAGCTCGACTCGCTCGCCATCGCCGGACGCATCGTGATCGGCGAAGGGGAGCGCGACGAGGCGCCGATGCTCTACGTCGGCGAGGAGGTCGGCCTCGAAAAGGGCCGCGCCGACGGCGTGGGGGTCGACATCGCCGTCGATCCGCTCGAAGGGACCAACCTGTGCGCCACCGGAGCGCCGGACGCCACCGCCGTGCTCGCCGCTGCCGAGCGCGGCGGCCTTCTGCACGCGCCGGACACCTACATGGAGAAGCTGATCGTCGGGCCGACCGCCCGCGGCCGGCTGCACATCGACGCGCCGGTGGTCGAAAACCTGCGGTCGCTGGCGCGCGCCTTCGAGCGCGACGTCGAGGACCTGACGATCGTCGTGCTCGACCGACCGCGCCACGAGCGCCTGATCGAGGACATCCGCTCCGCCGGCGCGCGCATCCGGCTGATCGGCGACGGCGACCTGTCGGCCGGCATCGCCTGCGCCGTGCGCGGTACCGGCGTCCACGCGGTGATGGGCACCGGTGGGGCGCCCGAAGGGGTGATCACGGCCGCCGCGATGCGCTGCCTCGGCGGCGAAATCCAGGCCCGCCTGGTCGCCAGCGACGACCACCAGAAGGCGCGCCTGGCCGAACTCGGCTACTTCGATCTCGACCGCATCTACCAGACGACCGACCTCGCCCCGGGCGACCAGATCTTCTTCTCCTGCACCGGCGTGACCCCCGGCGAGCTGCTGCACGGCGTCCGCTTCTTCGGCGGCGGCGCACGCACCCACACGCTCTTCATGTCGCTGACCCGCCGGATCATCCGCTTCGTCGAGACGATTCACCGCGAAGACCTCACGCTGCCGGTGCACTTCGAGCGATGATCAAGCCGGATCGCTGGATCCGGCGCTGGGCCGAGAGCGGCGGCGTAGAGCCCTACGTTCCCGAGCAGGTCAACGCGGCGAGCTACGACGTGCGGCTCTCCGACCACTGGATCTGCCCGACTCGCGAGCCCGAAGAGATGCGCGCGCCGCATTTCAAGCTCTTCCCCGGCGAGGTGGTGCTCGCCTCCACCTTCGAGTACGTGCGCATCCCGCGTGACGTCGCCTGTGACCTCAAGCTGAAGTCGACCCTCGGCAGGCTGTGGATCAACCACTCCCTGGCCGGCTGGTGCGACCCGGGCTTCGAGGGGGAGATCACTCTCGAGCTGCAGAATCTCGGCCCCGTACCCTTCGTGCTCGACGCCGGGCGCCGCATCGCCCAGCTCATCTTCATCGCCATGGAGTCCGAGCCCGACGTCGCCTACGGCGATCCCGGCTCGTCGAGCCACTATCAGGGTCAGCGCGGCACGACGATCGCGCGTCGCTGAGCCGCCCGGTCCACCGTTCCGCCCCCCCGCCGCGTAGAATCCCCGCCGGCCTATGAGCATCACGGGCAATCTCAAGACGATGGAGCTCGCCGAGCTCCTGCAGTGGCTCTCGATGAGCAAGAAGACCGGCACGCTCGTGGTCGACAACGGCAGCGTGCAGAAGCAGATCTTCTTCGGCGAGGGGCGCGTCATTTCGTCCGCCTCCTCCGACCCGAGCGAACACCTCGGAGCCTTCCTGGTCAGCCACGGATTCGTCACCGAGAACGAGCTGGCTCAGGCGATCAAGATGCAGGAGAGCAACAAGATGTTGCTCGGCAAGATCCTCACCACGGTCGGGGCGATCTCCGACGAAGACCTGCATCGCATGCTCCGCCTCAAGGCCGAGGAGGGGATCTACGACGTCTTCACCTGGCCGGAGGGAGACTTCCGGTTCCTCGACAAGAAGCTCCCCGAGACGCACCACATGGTGCCGCTGTCGCTCGACGTGGCGGGCATCGTGCTCGAGGGAATGCAGCGGCTCGACGAGTGGAAGCGGATCCGCGAGGAGATTCCCGACGCCCGCTGCGTGCCGGTGGTGGTGGCGGAGTTCGACGAGTCGGTGCTCACCGAGGGGGCGCCGCAGGTGCTGGCGCTCATCGACGACGACCGCACGGTCGAGGACATCTGCCGCAAGCTGTTCGCCAACGAGTTCCACGTCTGCCGGATCCTCCTGCGCCAGAAACTGTCGGGGCGCATCAAGCTGGTCCGTCCGCGCTCGAAGGGTGCCGCAGCTCCGGCGCCCGCCTCAGGGGCGACGCCCAACGTGGGACTGACCGGCGAGGCCCTGGTCGAGGCGGCGCGCCAGCTGCTCACCCGGCAGGAGCTCGACGCCGCACTGCGCCACGTCCGCGCGGCGCGCGCGCTCGAGCCGGACAATCAGAAGGTCGCCGCGGCGGCGCAGAAGATCGACGACCGGTTGCGCCAGGAGTTCGAGTCGTCGGGACTCAGGCTCGACTCGATCCCGGTCCTCGCCCGCCCGATGGAGGAGCTGGCGAAGATGAGCCTGACGCCGCAGGAGGGCTTCGCGCTCACCCGTATCGACGGCTCGAGCGACCTCGCGGCGCTGATCAAGCTCGGGCCCCTGCCGGCGCTCGACACGCAGCTGCTCTTCTGGCGCCTGTCGAAGAACGGCCTGATCAAGTTCACCTCGAAACGCTGACCGGGCGCGGCCGCGATACTTCGTGGCTGGCGGCATCGGCGAAGCGCAGCGGCCAGGCGGCCGCCTCGCCGGCCGAGCCGACGCCGATCCGCGGCCCGCGCACCACCCGCCGCGGCTCGACCGGCTCGCCGTGGGCCAGGTGCAACTCGCCGGCGAGGAGGATCGCCCCGTCCAGCCGGCGGTCGATGGCCAGCGCCCGGCAGAGCCTTCCCGGCCCCCCCGCCACCTCGCCGGCGCGCGGCCTGGAGC
>JAIOJQ010000159.1 GCA_019911865.1 Thermoanaerobaculia bacterium | reverse complement strand
ATCTTCGGCGGCTCGTACCGCGTCATGACGACGCAGATTCTCGCCGCCAAGCAGAACGGCGACCCCCGCTCGAGCCGGCGCGCCACCAGCAGGCCGGCGATTGCCACCAGGGTCAGCACGACGACCTGTACCTCGGCGAGGTCGGTGTCGCCGTTCTGCTTGGCGGCGAGAATCTGCGTCGTCATGACGCGGTACGAGCCGCCGAAGATGTAGGGCGCCGAGAACGAGCCGAGGGCGATCAGAAAGGTGAGCACCGCGGCGCTCGCCAGGGCCGGACGCAGCGCCGGCAGGGTGATGCGCAGGAAGCGGCGGGTCGATCCGGCGCCGAGCGAGGCGCCGGCCTCGAGCAGCGAGCCGTCGAAGCGGGCCAGCGCGGCGCGGGTGAAGAGGTAGAAGTAGACGTACATCGAATAGGCGTGGACGACGAGGATCGCGCCGGCTCCCGACAGCCGCCAGGGGGCCTGCTCGAGGCCGAGCGTAGCCATCACCAGGCGGGTGCCGACGCCCGATTCCCCCCAGAGGTAGAGGAAGGCGATGACGCCGACCAGCGGCGGCAAAGCGACCGGCAGCGCCACCAGCTCGGCGAGCGTCCGCCGACCGGGGAACTCGCGGCGGGCGAAGAGAAAGGCGAGCGGGACGCCGATCGCCGCCGCCAGGACGACCGTCCAGCCCGAAATCCAGAGGCTGCGCCCCAGGGCCAGCCATTCGCCCTGCCGGGCAGCGAACTCCGCGAAGGCGGCGCCGGGGCCGGCCGGCGCCGCGAGAGCCGCCGCGAAGGTGACCACCAGGGGCCAGCCGACCAGCCAGACGAGGACGAGGACGACCAGCGCGTCGAGTCGGCGGGAGCGTCTCATCCGGGGACGGGGAAGAAGCGGGGCGGCGGCGCCCCCGCGGCGCGTACGACGCCGGTCGGGGTGCCGGCCGCGGGGCGTTCGCCGGCCACCTGCACCTCGAGCTCGATGCCGCCGGGCGTCCGGACGACCACCCAGGAGAGGGCGCCGCCGAAGCGCGTCGTCACGACGACGCCGGGGACTGCCCCGGCAGATCCCGGCGCCGCCAGGGCGAGCTCCTCGGGGCGCAGCATCGCTTCGCCGCGCGAACCGGCCGGAGCCGGCGCCGCGAGGCGGAGCGTGCCGCCCGGCAGGGCGTCGCCGGCGATCGCGGTACCGTCGGCGTCGACGCGCGCCGGCACGAACGAGGCGCGGCCGACGAAGCCGGCGACGAAGCGGTCGGCCGGTGCGCCGTAGAGCTGCTCGGGGGTTCCCACCTGGACCAGCCGGCCACCGTGCAGCAGCGCCACCCGGCGACCGAGCTCGAAGGCCTCCTCCTGCTCGTGGGTAACCAGCACGGTGGTGATGCCGAGCTCGGCGAGAAAGCGGGCGAGGTCGCGGCGGGTGCGCTCGCGCAGCGACGGGTCGAGGTTGGACAGCGGCTCGTCGAGCAACAGCAGGCGGGGCTCGGGGGCGAGCGCGCGCGCCAGCGCCACCCGCTGCTGCTGGCCGCCCGAGATCTCCGAGACGCGGCGGCTCCCGAGCCCCGTGAGCTCGACGCGCGCCAGCGCCGAGGCGACCCGGCGGTCCACTTCGCCGCGCGGCAGCCGCCGCCCCTCGAGCCCGAAAGCGACGTTGCCCGCGACGGTCAGGTGCGGGAAGAGCGCGTAGTGCTGGAAGACCATGCCGAAGCCGCGCCGCTCGGCAGGGAGCCGGTCGATGCGCTCGTCGCCCAGCGACAGGCTCCCCGTGTCGGGGCTCTCGAAACCGGCGATCAGGCGCAGCAGGGTCGTCTTGCCGCTGCCCGAGGGGCCGAGCAGCGCCAGCACCTCGCCCGGCTCGACGGTGAGCGAGAGATCGGCGAGCACCGCGACGGCGTCGAATCGCTTGCCGACGCGGTCGAGGACGAGCGGCAGGGACGGGCGGCTCACGGCGCCAGGACACCCGCGGCCGCGGCGCCGCGGCCGCGCACCTGCTCGTCCCAGCGCGACATCCAGGCCGGGCCCTGCGCCGCGGCGCGGTCGGCGTCGTAGTCGGCCACCACGAGCTGCGCCAGCACCTCGCGCGCCCACTCGGGCAGCCGGTCGGCGGTGAGGTCCTGGCGCGCCGGCAGGCGGAAGGCGCGCTCGGCGGCGAGGCTCTGCGCCTCCAGGCTCCCCACCCAGTCGAGGAACTCGGCCGCCGCGGCGGCGTGCGGCGCGCCGGCCACCAGCGCCACCGAGTCGTCGATCACCGGGGTGCCGGATGCGGGCAGCGCGAAGCCGAGCGAATCGCCGGCGGCGCGGTGGAGCAGCACGTCGGTCAGCTCCCAGACCGTGACGTCGCCCTCGCCGCGCGCCAGCTTCTCGAACAGCAGCGCCGGGTTGGCGACGTAGTCGCGGGTGGCCGCGTCGAGCCGGGCGAGCCACGCCCAGCCGGCGTCGGTCGAGCCGGTGTCGGCCTCGGCGCGGGCGAGGACGTAGCCGAAGAAGGTCCGCATGACGCCGGAGGCCATCGGGTCGCGCACCAGCAGCCGGCCGGCGAAGCGCGGGGCGAGCAGATCCTCCCAGTCGGCGGGCGCTGCCGCGGCGTCGACCGCGGCGGAGTTCCAGACCACTACGGGGAGAGTCCGGTAGGTGCCGAAATAGAAGTCACCGGGGGCGCGGCTGGCCTCTGGCACCGCCTCCGCCCAGGCGGGTCGCAGCGGCGCCAGCAGCCCCTCGGCGGCGGCGCGCGCGAAGATCGCGTCGGGACCGCCGAACCAGACGTCGGCCTGCGGATTGGCGCGCTCGGAGCGGATGCGGTCGTAGACCTCCTGCGAGCCCATGTCGAGGAAGCGGAAGTCGATGCCCGGCCGGGCACGCTCGAACTCGGCCTCGAACAGCTGCAGCAGGTCGCGGCCGTGCGGCGAGTAGACGACCAGCGGCGTGCGCCCGTCGCCGGTGCAACTCGCGGCGGTGAGCGCCAGCGCCAGGGCGAGCGGCCGGACGAAACGGGAGGCGGACGGCGACGCGGATCGGCGAGCGCTCATGGGGCGGGCATTCTACGGGCAGCAGCGGGGCCGCGGGGGCAGGTAGACTGCGGCTCCGCCGCCGGCCGGACGGCGCGGATTGCGGCCCGCCGAAGCGGGCGGGGAGTCGGTCGGGTGATTCACTACCGTGGCGAGGCGGGATTCCGGCACGAGTCGCAGCCGGCGATCGGCATCCTGGTGGCCAACCTCGGCACGCCGGCGGCTCCCACCGCGAAGGCCCTGCGCCCTTACCTGCGGCAGTTCCTCTGGGATCCGCGCGTCATCGAGCTCAATCGCGTCCTCTGGTGGACGATCCTGCACGCCGCCGTGCTGGTGACCCGGCCGCGCGCCTCGGCGGCGCTCTACCGCAAGGTCTGGACGCCGGAGGGCTCGCCGCTGCTGAGCCTCTCACGCCGCCAGGCGGCGGGCCTCGAGAAGCGCCTCGCCGGCCGCGCCCGCATGTCGGTCCGGGTCGAGCTCGGCATGCGCTACGGCGAGCCGTCGATCGCCGCCGCGATGCGGCGGCTGGCCGCAGCCGGCTGCCGCCGCCTGCTCGTCCTGCCGCTCTACCCGCAGTACGCCGCGGCGACCACCGCCTCGACCTTCGATGCCGTCTTCGAGGAGCTGCGCACCTGGCGCTGGGTGCCCGAGTTGCGCACCGTGGCGACCTACCACGACGAGGAGGGTTACGTTGCCGCGCTTGCCGAGTCGATCGACGAGCTGTGGCGCCGCGAGGGGCAACCCGACCGCCTGGTGATGTCATTCCACGGCATGCCGCGGCGCTACTTCGACAACGGGGACCCGTACTTCTGCTACTGCCAGAAGACGGCGCGCCTGGTGGCGGAGCGCCTGCGGCTTCCGGCTGAACGACTGCTGGTCACTTTCCAGTCGCGGTTCGGCCGCGAGGAGTGGCTCCAGCCGTACACCGACGAGACCCTCAGGGCGCTGCCGGCCCGGGGGGTGCGCTCGATCGACGTGATCTGCCCCGGCTTCGCGGCCGACTGCCTCGAGACGCTCGAGGAGATCGACGGGCTCAACCGGGAGTTCTTTCTGCACGCCGGCGGCGAGCGCTACCGCTACATCCCCTGCCTCAACGAGCGCCCCGATCACCTCGACTTCCTCGCCGACCTGGCGGCGCGCCACCTGGGCAGCTGGCCCGCGGCCGGAGAGGGCGGCGCCCACCCGAAAGGATGAGCGCCGGGCGCCGGACGAACGTGCCCGGGTGGTTTCGCGCCGCCATGACCGAACCGTGACAGAAGCGACCGGACGGAGTGTTAGAAGTTCGCCCATGGAGACGATCGGACTGGTCGGCGTCACGGCGCGGGACATCGGAGCGAGCGGCCTGGCGCGATTCACCTGGGCGAAAGAGGAGCGGACCGCGCGCCTGCCGGAGCTCGCCGGCGCCCTGGGCGTCGACGAGGTCGTCTACCTGGCGACCTGCAACCGCGTCGAGCTGTTCTACCGCCGCCGGGCGTCGGGCGAAGATCGCGACCTGCGACGGGCCGCCTGGCGCGCCCTGGCCGGCGGCGAAGCCAGCGACGGCGAAGCGGAGCGGACCCTGCGCGGCTGGATCGGCGAGGGGGCGGTCGAGCATCTCTTCCTGGTCGCCAGCGGACTCGATTCGGCGCAGGTCGGCGAGCGCGAGATCCAGGGACAGCTGCGCGAAGCGCTGCAGCAGGCGCGCCAAGCGGGCGTCGTCGGCGGACTGGTCGATCGGCTGGTCGAGGAGGCGCTGCGGGTCGCTCACCAGGTACACCGTGACACCCACCTGGGCGCCGGCCGCACGTCGCTGGCCGAAATCGCCGCCGACCATCTGATCGAGCGCGCGCGCCGCACGCCGTCGCCGGTGGCGCTCATCGGCGTCTCGCCGATGACCGAACGGGCCGGCGCGGCGCTGCGGCGCGAGGGGATCAGCGTGATCGTGGTCAACCGCACGCTCGATCGCGCCGTCGATCTCGCCCGTCGCCTCGACGGCGCCGAGGCGATGTCGCTCGAAGAGTTCTGCAGCCGGCCGCCGATGGTCGAAGCGCTGCTGTCGGCGACCGGTGCCCCCGAAACGGTGCTCGACCGCGCGGTGCTCGAGCGCCTGGCGGCGCGCTCCCCGAGCGGCGAGCCACCGCTGGTCGTCGACCTCGCGGTGCCACCGGACGTCGATCCGGAAGCGGCGCGCGCCTGCGGCCTGACCCGCATCGGCATGGACGAGATCAACAGCCTCGCCGAGCGGCGGCGCGCCGAACGGATCAGCGAGGCGGCGGCGGCGCGCGAGCTGATCGACGAGGCGCTCGCCGGCCTGCGCGAGCGGCTGGCCGAGCGGGCCCTGTCGCCGGTCCTGGCGCGGCTCAACCAGCGCTACCGGCGCACCGCGCTCGAAGGGGTCGAGCGGCTGCTCGCCAAGGAGGGGTTCGCCTTCGACCCGGCGTCGCGCGAGACGCTCGAGCTGTGGGCCGAGACGCTCGCCCGCCGGCTGGCCCACCTGCCGACGCGCGGCCTGCGCGAGCTGGCGAGCAGACACGGCCTCGCGGCGGTCGACCTCTTCCTCGCCGCCGGCGACGAAGAGCTGCGGCGCGAACTGGGTACGATCGACTCCTTCGACTGGATCGATCCGACGGCGCAGGAGGGGTGAGCATGGACTCCGGTGAGCGGTCGGCGGCGCTCTTCGAGCGCGCGCGACGGGTGATTCCGGGGGGGGTCAACTCCCCCGTGCGCGCCTTCGGCGCGGTCGGCGGCACGCCGTTCTTCGTCGCCGCGGCGCGCGGCGCCGAGGTCGAGAGCGTCGACGGGCGCGTCTACCTCGACTTCGTCGGGTCCTGGGGGCCGCTGATCCTCGGCCACGCGCACCCGGAAGTGGTCGCGGCGGTGCGCGAGGCGGTCGGCCGCGGCTCGACTTTCGGGGCGCCGTGCCAGGGCGAGGTGGAGATGGCCGAGGCGGTGGTGGCGGCCTATCCCGGCCTCGAGCAGGTGCGCTTCGTCTCCTCGGGGACCGAAGCGGTGATGAGCGCCATCCGGCTGGCGCGCGGCTTCACCGGCCGCGACCTGGTCGTCAAGTTCGCCGGCTGCTACCACGGCCACGCCGATCACCTGCTGGTGGCCGCCGGCTCCGGGCTGGTGACGCTCGGCAATCCGAGCTCGGCGGGGGTGCCGGAGGCGTTCGCGGCGCTCACCCGCGTCTTGCCGCTCGACGACGAGGCGGCGGTCGAGGAGCTGTTCGCCCGCGAAGGCGAGCGCGTCGCGGCGGTGATCCTCGAGCCGATACCGGCCAACAACGGCCTGCTCGTGCAGCGGCCCGAGTTCCTCGCCACGTTGCGGCGCCTGACCCGCGAGGCGGGGGCGCTGCTGATCTTCGACGAGGTGATCTCGGGCTTCCGGGTCGGCCGCGGCGGTGCGGCGGCGCTCTACGGCATCACGCCCGACCTTGCCACTTTCGGCAAGATCGTCGGCGGCGGCCTGCCGGTCGGCGCCTTCGGCGGCCGGCGGGAGATCCTCGAGCGCCTCGCGCCGCTCGGCGACGTCTACCAGGCCGGCACCCTGTCGGGCAATCCGGTGGCGATGGCGGCGGGTCTGGCGACGCTGCGCATCCTCGAACGCGACGATGTCTGGGCGACCCTCGAGCAGCGCGGCGCCGAGCTCGAGCGCGCCCTCGCTCCGCGGCTCGCCGCGGCGCCGATTCCGGCCTCGCTGGTGCGCGTCGGCTCGCTCTTCTGGCTCAGCCTCCAGGCCGGAGCGCCGCCGCGCACCGCGGCGCGCATCGAACCGCGGGCCGCCGGCATTTACGCGGCGCTCTTCCATGCCCTGCTGGCGGAGGGGATCGCCATGGCGCCGTCGGCCTACGAGGTCGGCTTTCTTTCGGCAGCGCACCGCACGGCCGACGTCGAGCGGCTGGCTGCGGCCCTCGGACGGGCGCTGGCGCGGCTGCTGCGGGAGGGCGGCGCTTGACCTCGACGCGACGCTTCGACGCCGGACGCGCCCTGCGCATCGGCTTCCTCGCCCTGCTCGTCTTCTCGACCGCGCAGGTGGTCTGGTGGATCCTCGACCAGAACCGCCTGGCGCAGCGCGATCACGCGCGCCTCGAGGCGCTCTACGGAGTCGAGGCCGAGCTGGCACGGACGCTGCTCGCCGAGGGGCGTGAGTGGGCATCGATCGCCGGCCGCGTGCCGCATCTCGAGCTGGTCGGCGACCAGTTGCGGATCTCGCCGGCGGCGGTGGAGATGCTGGCCGAGGAGCGGCGCAGCCGGCTGCGCCGCTACGGCTGGGAAGGGGGCTTCTTCCTCGCCGTGCTGGTGGCGGCGATGGTGGTGGTCACCCGCACGCTGCGCGCCGAGACCGAGTTGCGGCGCCGCCAGGAGAATTTTCTCGCCGCCGTGTCGCACGAGTTCAAGAGCCCGCTCGCCAGCCTCCAGCTGTCGCTCGAGACGCTGCAGCTGCGGCCACCGACCCCCGAGCGGCTTGCCGAGCTGCTCGAGCGGATGGCCGGCGACCTGGTGCGCCTCGATCGGCTGGTCACCGAAGTGCTCGACACCGCCAGCCTCGAGAGCGGCACGCGCAAGCTCGACCGCCAGGCGGTCGACGTCGGCGGCGCGATCGCGGCGGTGGTCGAGGATCTCGCCGATCGCGCCCTGGCGCAAGGGGTCACCGTCGGCGTCGAGGTCACGGGCAGCCCGACGGTGACCGCCGACCCGCTCGGTGTGCGCACGGTGATCGCCAACGTCCTCGACAACGCCGTGCGCGCCGCTGCCGGCGGCGGACGGGTCGACGTCCGCGCCGTGCGAACCGGCAGCGAAGTGCGGCTGACCATCGCCGACGACGGCGTCGGCTTCCCGCCGGAGGAGGCTTCGCGGCTGTTCGAGAAGTTCTACCGGTGCGGCGACGAGCTGCGGCGCACCGGGCGCGGCACCGGCCTCGGGCTCTACATCGTCGAGCGGCTGATGCGGCTCGAGCACGGCCACGTGCGCGCCGAGAGCGCCGGTCCCGGCTGCGGCGCCACCTTCACGGTGAGCTGGCCGGCACGGCCGGAGGGGAGGGGGGCGTGAGCGTGGAGCCGCGGATCCTCGTCGCCGACGACGAGCTCAACCTGGCGCGCGGCATCGCCGAGAACCTGGTGGCCGAGGGCTACCGCGTGCAGACGGTCGGCGACGGACCGGCGGCGCTCGCCGAGCTGCTGCGCGGCGAGTACGACCTGGTGGTGCTCGACGTCATGATGCCCGGCCTCGACGGCTTCGCGGTGTGCGAGGAGGCCCGCCGGCAGGGTGTGGTCACGCCGGTTCTCTTCCTCACCGCCAAGGGCGGGGTCGACGATCGCATCCGCGGCCTCGAGGCGGGCGGCGACGACTACCTCGGCAAGCCGTTCCATCTCCAGGAGCTGCTGCTGCGGGTACGCGGCATTCTGCGTCGCTGGGCCTGGTACGCCGAGCGCGGGCCGACCGAGACGCGCCTCGCCTTCGGCGGCAACGAGGTTGATTTCCGCACTTTCCGCGGCCGCTCCTTCGACGGCGAGAACCACCAGCTCACCCACCGCGAGGCGATGATCCTCAAGGCGCTCGCCGATCGCGAGGGCGAGGTCGTCTCGCGCGAAGAGCTGCTCGAGAAGGCCTGGGGGCACGAGCTCTACCCGTCGAGCCGTACGGTCGACAACTTCATCCTGCGGCTGCGCAAGCGCTTCGAGCCTGATCCCGAACAGCCCCGCTTCTTCCACACCATGCGCGGTGTCGGTTATCGCTTCACCGCGCGCGGAGAGAGGTCCTCATGAGCACCCCGCGTCCCTTGCGTCTCGGCACCCGCGGTTCGGACCTGGCGCTCTGGCAGAGTCGCCACGTCGCGGCCCGTATCGCCGCTCTGCCGGGCGCTCCGGAAGTCGAGCTGGTGGTCATCCGCACCGCGGGGGACAACATCGCCGACGTACCGCTCTCGCAGGTAGCCGGGAAGGCGTTCTTCACCCGCGAGATCGAGGAGGCGCTGCTCTCCGGCGAGGTCGACCTGGCGGTGCACAGCCTCAAGGACCTCGCCACCGAAATGCCGTCGGGTCTGGCGATCGGCGCCGTCCTCGAGCGCCAGGATCCGCGCGACGTCCTGCTGGCCGCCGCGCCGGTCACCCTCGACACCCTGCCGGCGGGCGCCCGGGTCGGCACCAGCAGCCTGCGGCGCAAGGCGCTGCTGGCGCGGGCGCGGCCGGACCTGGTGGCGGTCGAACTGCGCGGCAACGTGCCGACGCGCATCCGCCGCCTGCTCGAGGGGCGTTACGACGCGATCGTCCTGGCCGCGGCGGGGGTCAACCGGCTCGGCCTCACCGCCGAGGTGCGCGAGCACCTCGACCCGGAGCGTTTCCTGCCTGCGGTGGCGCAAGGGGCGATGGCGGTGCAGCTGCGCAGTGCCGACAGCGAGACGACGCGCTGGGTGGCGTCGCTCGACGACGGGCCGACACGCGCATCGACGGCGGCCGAGCGGGCGCTGCTCGGCCGGCTCGAGGGCGGGTGCCAGATCCCGGTCGGAGCCTTCGCCGAGGTCGCCGGCGGC
>JAIOJQ010000158.1 GCA_019911865.1 Thermoanaerobaculia bacterium | reverse complement strand
CTCGACGGCCGCCGCGAGCATCGCCGAGCCGCCCCCCGCGTGGACCGTGAGGTAGTCGACCTCGAGCGCCGCTGCCGCTGCGACCGCCCCGGCGACCGTGTTGGGGATGTCGTGCAGCTTGAGATCGAGGAAGACCCGCCCTCCCGCTCGCCGCGCTTCGGCCACCGCCGGGGCGCCGAAGCGCAGGAACGCCTCGAGCCCGACCTTGAGCACCCCCACCCGCGGTGCGAAGCGGGCGACCCAGGCGCTGAAAGTCTCCCGGTCGGCCGTGTCGAGGGCGACCGCGACCGGCTCGAGGCGACCGCTCAAGCCTCCCCCCAGGGGCGCACCGCCCCCACCAGATCGGCGGCGCTCACCGCGCCGAGCTCGGCCAGGCGCCCCGGCAGGGCGGCGACCAGCTTCTCGGCGGCGCGCGGATCGCGGAAGAGCGCCGTGCCCACCTGCACCGCCGAAGCGCCGGCAAGCAGGAACTCGATGACGTCGTCGACCGTCTCGACGCCACCGATGCCGATCACCGGCAGGCCGACCCGGCGCGCCACGTCGAAGACGATGCGCAGGGCGATCGGCTTGATCGCCGGCCCGGAGAGTCCGCCGCGATTGGTGTGCAGCCGCGGCCGTCGGGTCCACGGGTCGATCGCCATGCCGAGCACGGTGTTGATCGCCGACAGGATGTCGGCGCCGCCGGAGCGCGCCGCTTCGGCGACCGCCACGGGCGAGCCGGCGTTGGGCGACAGCTTGACGGCGATCGGCTTGCCGGTGGCCCGCCGCACGCTCGCCACCAGCCGCTCGAGCAGCTCCGGGTCGTGGCCGAACTCCATGCCGCCCCGCTTGACGTTGGGGCACGAGACGTTGAGCTCGACGGCGGCGATACCGGGCAGCGGATCGACCCGTGCCGCCAGCCGCGCGTAGTCGTCGAATTCGTAGCCGAAGAGGTTGACCAGGATGCGGGCGGGGTAGCGGGCGAGTCCCGGCAGCACGTCGGCGACGAACTTCTCGATGCCGATGTTCTGCAGGCCGATCGAGTTGAGCATGCCGCCGCGCACCTCGCCGACGCGCGGCGGCGGGTTGCCGGGCAGCGGCGTGAGCGAGAGCCCCTTGGTGACGATGCCGCCCAGCCGCTCGAGGTCGGCGAGGTGGGCGAACTCGAGGCCGTAGCCGAAGGTCCCCGAGGCGGTGAGGATCGGATTGGGCAGCTCGAGCGGGCCGAGACGCACCGCGAGCCCGGGCGCCGGTCCGCTCACCAGCGCACCTCGTCGAGCGCGAACACCGGCCCCTCCTTGCAGCACAGTGCCCAGCGCCCGGAGACGTGCGGCACCGCGCAGCCCAGGCAGGCGCCGAAGCCGCACCCCATCTCCGTTTCGAGCGCCGCCTCGCCGGAGAGGCCGCAGCGCGCCGCCAGGCCGGCGAGCGCGGCGAGCATCGGCATCGGGCCGCAGGCGAAGAGGCGGGCGGGCAGGGACGTTGCGCAGGAGCGCTCGAGCGCCTCGGTGACACGGCCGCGCTCGCCCAGCGAGCCGTCCTCGGTCACCGCGACGAAGCGGCCACCGGAGGCCACCGCGAGGCGCGCGAAGTCCTCGCGGCGCGCCAGGTCGCCGGCGCTGCGCCCGCCGAGAAAGAAGTCGAAGCGAACGCCGCGCGCGAGCAGCTGGCGGGCGAGCAGCAG
>JAIOJQ010000157.1 GCA_019911865.1 Thermoanaerobaculia bacterium | reverse complement strand
GCCGAACGCCTGCCGCGCGAGCCGCGCATGAGCATCCAGAAGCTGCTGCGCCGCCTCACCGGCGAAGCCTGATCCAAACGAGCCATCCGATGCTGATCTTCGAACCGCACATCCACATGTTCAGTCGGATCACCGACGACTACGAGCGCCTCGCCCTCGCCGGCGTACGCGCCGTGCTCGAACCGGCGTTCTGGCTCGGCCAGCCGCGCACGACCGTCGGCAGCTTCGTCGACTACTTCGAGACGCTGATCGGCTGGGAACGATTCCGCGCCCAGCAGTTCGGCATCCACCACTTCAACACGATGGGGCTCAACCCGCGCGAGGCCAACGACGACCGCGTCAACCAGGACGTGCTCGCCGTGCTGCCGCGCTATTGCGAGAAGGACTCCTGCGTCGGCATCGGCGAGATCGGCCTCGACGACCAGACCAAGGTCGAAGAGCGGTTCTTCGCCGAACAGCTCGAACTGGCGCGCCGCCACGGCCTGCCGGTGCTGGTGCACACGCCGCACCGCGACAAGAAGAAGGGCTTCGAGCGCTGCATCGCCATCATCAAGGAGCAGGCCTTCCCGATGCAGCAGGTGCTGCTCGACCACGGCAACGAGGAGACCATCAAGGTCACCCGCGACCTCGGCTGCTGGTCCGGCTTCTCGATCTACCCCAATACCAAGATGGACCCGGCGCGCATGGTGCACATCGTGCAGGAGTACGGGGTCGAGCGCTTCGTCATCAACAGCGCCGCCGACTGGGGTGTCAGCGACCCGATGATGGTGCCGCGCACCGCGGTCAAGCTCGAACAAGCCGGCGTGCCGCGGCAGCGGGTCGAGCAGCTGGTGTGGAAGAACCCGATCCACTTCTTCGCCCAGAGCGGCCGCCTCGACGAGAAGGCGCTGCTGCAGCCGGCGCGCGCCAACCTGCGCGAGACCTTCGACGGCAACTCGGTGCTGCGCGGTCAGGACCCGGACCGCGTGTAGCCGCAGCCGCGCCCGGCCGCTACGCTGTTCGCCCCCCGAACGCCGCCCGATGCCCGACCTCGACCAGGAGATCCGCCGCCGCCGCACCTTCGCGATCATCTCGCACCCGGACGCCGGCAAGACGACGCTGACCGAGAAGCTCCTCCTCTACGGCGGCGCCATCCAGCTCGCCGGCGAGGTCAAGGCCAAGGCCAGCCGGCGGCAGACGCGCTCGGACTGGATGAACATGGAGCGCGAGCGCGGCATCTCGATCGTCACCTCGGTGATGACGTTCGAATACGCCGATTGCGTCTTCAACCTCCTCGACACGCCGGGCCACGAGGACTTCAGCGAGGACACCTACCGGGTGCTCACCGCGGTCGACAGCGCCCTGATGGTGATCGACTCCTCGAAGGGCATCGAGACCCAGACCAAGAAGCTCTTCCAGGTCTGCCGCGACCGCCACCTGCCCATCCTCACCTTCATGAACAAGGTCGACCTCGAGGGCCGCGACCCCTTCGAGCTGATCGATGAGGTCGAGCAGGTCCTCAAGCTGCCCTGCTTTACCGTCACCTGGCCGGTGGGGCAGGGGAGCCGCTTTAAGGGCGTCTACGACCTCATGGAGAAGAAGATCCGCCTCTTCCAGCCCGGGAAGCTGACGCGGGACTTCCACCAGGAGGTTTTTTCGGACTTGGACGACCCGGCCCTGCGTGAGCGCGTCGGCGCCGAATGGCTCGATAAGCTGAAGGACGACCTCGAGCTGCTCTGCGGGGCGGGGCACGACTTCGACGCGGCGAAATTCCTCGCGGGAAACTTGAGCCCGGTCTTCTTCGGGTCGGCGGTCAACAACTTCGGCGTCCAGGAGCTGCTGGACGCCTTCGCGCGCTACGCGCCCTCGCCGCGGCCGCGGCAGGCGGAGGGGCGCCAGGTCCGGCCCGACGAAGAGAAATTCAGCGGCTTGGTCTTCAAGATCCAGGCGAACATGGACCCCCGGCACCGCGACCGCATCGCCTTCGCGCGCATCTGTTCGGGGCGCTTCGAGCGCGGCATGAAGCTCTTCCACCCGCGCTCGGGAAAATCGATCAACGTCCACACGCCGGTGATGTTCCTCGCTCGCGAACGCGAGATCGCCGAGGAGGCATTCCCCGGCGACATCGTCGGCATCCCGAATCACGGCCAGCTGCGCATCGGCGATGCGCTGACCGAGGGGGAGGCGCTGCGCTTCACCGGCATCCCGTCCTTCGCTCCCGAGCTGCTGCAGAAGGTGCGCGCCGCCGACCCGCTGCGCTCGAAGCATCTCGGCAAGGCGCTCACCCACCTCGCCGAGGAGGGCGCGGCACAGGTGTTCAAGACGCGCATCGGCGGCGAATGGATCGTCGGCGTCGCCGGCCCGCTGCAGTTCGACGTGCTGGCCGACCGCATCCGCACCGAGTACGACCTGCCGGTCAGCTTCCAGTCGACCACCCTGCACACCGCGCGCTGGATCGAGGCCGACGACCGCCGCGAGCTC
>JAIOJQ010000156.1 GCA_019911865.1 Thermoanaerobaculia bacterium | reverse complement strand
GCCCTGGAAACGCCTGGCCGCGGCGCTGCGCGACGGCGTCGCGAGCTTCCGCGCCGGGGACTTCAGCGTCCGGCTCGCGGCGCGCCGCGACGACGCGCTCGGCGACCTGGTCGACGTCTACAACGAGCTCGGCGACGTGCTCGCCGGCGAGCGCACTGCGCTGCGGCGCCGCGAGCTCCTCCTGCACGGTGCGCTCGAAGCCTCGCCGGCCGCGGTGCTGCTGGTCGGCACCGGCGACCGTCTGCTCTACGCCAACCGGGCGGCGCGCGTGCTTTTCGGCGGCGGCCGACGGCTCGAAGGGCACGCGCTCTCCGACCTGCTCGCCGGCGTGCCGGAGGCGCTGCGCGCGGCGCTCGAAACCGGGCGCGACGCGCTGGCGACCGTCAGGCTGCCGGAGGGCGAGGAGACTTTCCAGATCGGCCAGCGCCATTTCGATCTCGACAGCCGGCGGCAGCGGCTGATCCAGGTCCGCCGCCTCACGGCCGAACTGCGACGGCAGGAGGTCGCCGGCTGGAAGAAGGCGATCCGGGTGGTGAGCCACGAGGTGCGCTCGAATCTGGCGCCGATCCGCTCGCTCTCCCGCTCGGCTCGCACTCTCGCCGCGCGGGGCGAGAGCGAGCGTGTCGGCGAACTGCTCGACGACATCGACCAGTCAGCCGCCGCGCTGCAGCGCTTCATCGAGGGCTACGGGCAGTTCGCCCGCCTGCCCGAGCCCCGCCGCGAGGCGGTGGCGCTCGCCGCGTTCCTCGAGCACCTGCGACGCCTCGAGCCGTTCGAACTCGACGGCCAGCCGCCGGCCGTCGTCCTGGAGATCGATCCGGGCCAGATCCAGCAGGTCCTGGTCAACCTGCTGCGCAACGCGCGCGAGGCGGGCAGCCCGGCCGGGCAGACCTCGATCGCCGCCGCGACCGACGGCGCGTCGGCGACGCTCGAGGTGCGCGACCGCGGCTGCGGCATGGACGCCGAGGCGCTCGAGCGGGCGCTGCTCCCCTTCCACTCGACCAAGCCCGACGGCAGCGGCCTCGGCCTGGCGCTCTGCCGCGAGATCCTCGAAGCCCACGGCGGCTCCCTGCGCCTCTCCCCCCGCGACGGCGGCGGCCTCGTCGCCGCCTGCCGGCTCCCTCTCGAGACCGGCGAGCGCTAGCCGGCGGCGGCCGGTGGCGAGCGAGAGGCCGAAGCCGTCGGCTAACGGCCGCCGGGGGCGCGCCTCCGGCGGAGCCACTGCTCGACCGCCTGGTGCTGGTGTGGGAGAGGGTGGTAGCGCGCATACTGCTGGCGCAGTACCGCGGCCGCTTCGGTCGGACTCAGGTTCGAACTGAGCGCGTACCAGGCGAGCAGGACGGTGCCGGTGCGCTCGATACCGGCGCGGCAATGGAGGTAGAGCCGGGCGGTCGGGTCCGCCAGGGTCGCCGAGACGAAGGTGACGGCTTCGGTGAGGCGCTCGCCCGTAGGGGCGGCGGTGTCGCGCAGGGGGATGTGGGTGCGGGCGAGGCCGTGGCGCGCCATGGACTCGACGGCGTCACGGCCGACACGGCCGGGAGCCGCCCACTCGGACTCCTCCCGCAGGTCGAGGACGTGGGTGATTCCGAGCTCGACCAGTTCGAGGACATCGATCTCGGAGAGCGGATTGCGGCCGGCGCGCAGGCGATCGGTCACCGGGGCGTGCTCGAAGGGAGAAATCCGGCCGGCGGCGTAGAGAGCCTCGTGGGCGGCGATCAGGTCGGCGGAGGGAGCGGGCATGGCTCCGTCTTTCTATCCCATGCCCCCCCGAAATTCAGTCAAAGGCAATTTTCAACAGCAACGCCCCTGGGGCCGGGACACACCGTCGGGACCCGCGGAATTCCTCCGATAATTGCCTTTGACTGAATTTCCGGGGCGGGGGATCGGCGAGAATACCGGGGTGACGCAGCGCGGGGCGGGGTGGATGACGGCGGTCGGCCTGGTGCTTTTTCTGGTCTGGAGCAACAGCTTCGTGGCGGCGTCGTTTCTGCTGGGTGGGGAACGCGGAGAGGCGCGGTTCGACGGTATCGGCCTGACGGTGGCGCGCTTCGCGCCGATCGTGCCGCTCTGCCTCGCCTGGTCGTTCGTGGTCCGCCGGCGAACGTCGGTAGCATTGCTGCGCCGCTTCCCCTGGCGCGCCCCGCTCGCAGGCTTGCTGAGCGCACCGGCGTACAACCTCGCTCTCTTTTCCGGGCAGCAGCTCGGCGTCCCGGCGCCGGTCGCCTCGCTGACCACCGCCTTGATGCCGCTGATGATGATGCTGCTCGCGGCGCTCTTTCTCGGCGAACGAATCGATGCACGAAAGGGAATCGCCTTTTCGATCGCCCTCGTCGGCCTGATGCTGATCGCCGCATCACGCGCCGGAGGCGAGGCGGCGGCCGGCGGGCCCGCATCCGCGCTCCGCTATGCGGCCCTCATCGGCCTCGTCGCGCTGGCGCCCTTTTCGTGGAGCGTCTATTCGATCCTCAGCAAGCCGGTAGCCGCAATCGCGGCGCCGATGGATTGGACCTTCCTCACCATCGGTCTGGGCGGATTGCCGCTGCTCCTGCTCCTGCCCTGGCGCGGCGGGCCCGAGATGGCGCGGCTCGACCTCTCCGGATGGTCGGCCCTTCTCTATCTCTCCCTGCTCTGCACGGTGATCGGTTACGCCGTCTGGAGCTGGCTGCTCGGCCGGCTGCCTGCCTCGACCGCCGGCTTCCTCACCTTCCTCAACCCGCCGCTGACGCTGCTTTCGAAACTCCTGCTGTCCCTGCTGCTGCCGGCAGTCTTCGTCTGGTCGATGCAGCCACTCGAGCTGCTCGGGGCCGCCCTCGCCCTCGTCGGCCTCGGCCTGGTGCTGGCTCCCGGCTGGGTCGCCACCCGCCGGCGCGGGCGGCCCTCCGCCTGACCCAGAAGGGACATCCCGCCGGTTCTCGTGTCTCTGCCCGGCGAGAGGACTGTGACCGAGTCGATTCCCGTCGACGGGGCGGCCGTTCAGAGGAGATGGGGTCTGGCGGGCTTTCCGGGTATGCTGCGCGGCAACTTGTCACTCTCGATGGGGCGATGACGTTCTCGCAGGCAGGGAACGTTGTCGCGAGTGCGCAGCCAGAGTCCGATTCGGGCCGGACGCGGGTCCGGTGTGTCGGGCTCATGGAGCGCCGCGCGGTCTGGAGGCTACTCGCATGGCCATGGTGGGAACGATTCTGTCGCTTGTGGGGTGGGTTGGTGCGATGATCTTCGCGATTCAGATCCTGATCCATGCGTTCAAGACGAGCGTGGGCTGGGGAATCGCCAGCCTGCTGATTCCGTTCGTCATCTTCGTCTACGCCGCGAAGCACTGGGGCGAGCTCAAGACCCCGACCCTGCGCATGATCGGCTGCATGGTGCTGGGTGCCATTGGCTCGGCAATCGGCGTCTTCAGCGCCGTCTCGGGCGCCTTCTCCGAAATGCCACCCGCGCAGTAATCGCCGAATCTGCCCGTCGCATTCCAGGGCCGGGGGCGGCAGCGCTTCCGGCCCTCTTTCCGTACCACCGAAAACCCACGTCGCCATAATTCAGTCAGAGGCAGTTTTCCCGATATCGGGAAAACTGCCTCTGACTGAATTTCTTCATGGAGACCAGCGGGAGGTGTCGCCGGCTTCGAATCCGTCGCTGAAGAGGTGTGGGTCGGATTCGAAACCGAGCCAGACGGCGGCTCGGGTCAGCAGATCGGCCCGCCGATCAGGCGGGTACACAGCCTCTACCGGGAAGCCGAGATTGACCACTCTGGAGCTTCCGAGGTCGGTCTGAACGCAGGCCCCTAGCAGCGTGCCAGTGTAGGCGAGGCATTCTCCGGCGCCCGGCTCGGGATCGAGGGCGTCCGGGTAGTCGACGTCGTAGCCACCGAGCGTACCGTCGTCGATCGCCAGCGGCGCGAGTCCGGTGAAGAGACCGCCCGGCGTGGCGTCGGCACCGTAGCTGCCGCCGTCGTCGGCGACGTAGCGCGAGCGCAGCTGGTCGCGGTAGAAGGCCCGGTCGGCAGCGCTGCCGAGATGATCGAGGTCCCAGCCGGTCTCCGCGCCGGAGACGAAGAGGGCTCCGCCGGCGCCGAGGTAGCTGGCGACGCGAAGCTGTTCGGCGGCGCTGAAGGTTTCGTCGACGGTCGACTCCTCCCCCAACTGCCAGAACAGTGCCCGGTGGGCGAGCGGATCGAGCACCACCCGGCCCGAGGCGACCGCCTCGTTGGCCGCCGAGTCGAGCCTCGCCGCAACGCCACCGAGCCCCGCGGCGTGCGCCACGAGGCCATCGAAGCGGTTCATGCGGTCGAGGTCCATCCGTGCGACGACGCCGCCGAGATCGGGGTCGAATCCGGAGACCAGCATGGCCCGGTCGAGGCGATCGAATCCGGCGACCAGCAGCAGACCCGGCTCGTCGCCGGTGCGCGGAGGGCGCACAGCGAGGATCTCGCTCGGCAGCGACTCGCCTCCTTCGTTGGTTGCGGAAACGCGCACCCAGACAGTCTCGCCCGGCACCAGACCGGTGAGCTCGAATCCGGTGGCGGGGACCGGCGTACCGTCGTCGAAACCTCGCCCGTCGCCGCTCGTGTAAAGGACATAGCCGGTCGCCGGATCGCCGAACAGGCCGCCGGCGTCGGTGATCGGAGGAAGCCACGATACGAGAGCGGTCGTAGCACCGGTGGCGCGCACCGCGACTTCCCGCGGCGGCTCGGGCAGCAGACGCGCCGGAGTGCCGTCTCGCTCGGCGAAGTAACGCACGATCCCCTGGCAGACGGCCCGGGCCAGCAACTGGCGGAAGCGCGGGTGGGCGAGCGCCGTGGCGTCGTCGACGTTGTCATGGAAGGCGACCTCGAGCAGGGTCGCGGGCATCTCGTCGTTGTGCGCCGGGTTGACCTCACCGAAGTAGGCCGATTTGTAGCCGCGGTCCTGCCAGGCCGGATCCCATCCGGCGCGGATGTCGTTGATCAGCTCGTCGTGGACGCGGTTCATCAGCGTCGCCGAGCCGGGAACGCTCTGGTTCGGATCGTACGTTCCGTCGGGTGGATTGGAACTGTAGATATAGCTGACGGTGCCGCGCGCCGAGCCGTTGAAAGCGTTCGAGTGCCAGGAGAGGTAGATCGAGTCCTCGCCCGGGAAATGCTCCCAGGCGGCGAACCGCGAGCGCGCCGCCACGTCTCCGCTGCCCCACACCGCCGCGCCGGCTCCCTGGTACTGCGTGAAGGTGCGCGCCCCCTCCTCCCAGCGTGGTCGCCCACTCAGCGTGCCGTGGTGCTCGCCGAAGATGTCGCCGAAGCCGCCGCCGAAGCGAACGGCGTCGGCTGAAACGGTGTCGCCCGTCTCCTCCGAGTCGTTGACGAGTGCCACCGAGCCGCGCGACGGGTCGTGCCCGGCGTCGAAGTGGAAGCGTCCGAGGTGAACCCAGACCCAGCCGTGGCGCTCCTGGTTGACCCGGAAATGCGACTCGCCACCGGTGTGGCGGACCACGTAGTGGGCGTCGCTGGCGCGCGCCGAGCCGTCCCGGTTGAAGGAGACGTATACGTCGCGCTCGCCCGATGACGGCAAGTTCGGCGTCCAGACGGCGCTCGCCGTCGCGGAGGCAGCGGTCGCGATCAGGCGCGCCGAACCGCCGTTGTCGAACGGGTTCTCGCTCGCCGTGTACGGCGCCTGGAAGTTGCGAAAGCCGCGGATGCCCGAGGACGAGAAGGCCCCCGGGTCGCCGCTCTCGATGTAGGTCCCGTTGGCGGGGAAGAGACCCCCATCGGCATCGTCGACGATCACCATCGCCTCGTTGGCGTCCCGCTCGCGCAAGGTGAAGACCTGGGCACCGGCGCCGCGCAGGCAGGCGAGCAGCCAACTGTTGATCGCCTCGATGTTGACGAAATCTTCGACGATGCCGTGGGTGATGCCGCGCTGGGTCGACCAGGCGGCGGCGTTGTCGTAGTCGATGAAGCCGTGCGCCTGGCTGACGAAGAGCAGCTTGCCGTCGAGTGCTCCAACGCCGTCGGTGTCGCGGACGCGGCCGGGGAGGAGACGACGAACGAGAGGTGCGGAAGATGTCCCCGTTTCGTCCTCCGCCTTGCGCAGCGCGTCACGCTCCGGTGCGGGCAGGAAAGACGGCAGAGTGCGGCTCTGGCGCAGCGGATCGCGCGGATCCGCCGCCGCGAGGTGCAGCCGGGAGATCTCCGGCCAGGGCTCGAGTGCGAGGAGGAGCTGGCGGCTGAGCTGTTCGAGCAGCTCCTCGGTCACCCCGCCGCCGTGCAGGAAGTCGTCGGGCAACGAGAGGTGCACGACGAGATCGGGTGGCGCGAGGTGAAGCGACTCCAGGCGACCGCCGACTGGCAGAAGAGCGTCGACGCCGAGCTCCGGCGGAGGAAAAAGGAGCGTCCGAATCCGCGGCGAGAGCACGTCCGCCGAAAGTGGCAGGTCCCGCCTCGGCGCCGAACCCTCAGCGACCTCGACCGCGACCAACTCTCCGCCGCGCCAGTAAGGCCACGACTCGGCGACCAGTGGCCAGGCGAACAGGGCAAGCGCCGCCGCCAGCCGCAGGGCCCTCCGCCCGCTGGCCTTTACACCGCAACGATGCTCCGCCCCCCCTCGAATCCCCTTCGAGGCCTGCCGCAACCCCCGCTCCTCCCGTTAGCTCACAGCATCGTACACCCGCCTCAAGAAATTCAGTCAAAGGCAATTTCCCGAAATCGGGACGAAACCCGAGTCCACGAAATTGCCTTTGACTGAATTTCCCCTCCGGGAGGGACGGAAATTGCCTTTGACTGAATTTTCGGATCAGGACGGCGGGTAGCGGAGGTACCACTCGGGGGTGAAGTCGGTACCCCAGGCGACCTCGGACATCGGGGCGCGACCGGTCATCTGGAGGACGAAATCGTCGGCGAGGCGATTGATGGTCTCACGCCCTTCGAGATCGGCGAGCCAGTCGGCCGGCAGGGCGCTCTCACCGTGGACGGCGCCGAGCAGCTGGCCGGTGATCGAGGCGGTCGAATCGCTGTCGCCCGAGTGGTTGGCGGCCAGCAGCATCGCCTCGCGCAAGTCGTCGGGGCGCGACAGCGCAGCATAAGCGGCTATCGCCAGGGCCTCCTCGGCTACCCAACCTCCCCCCAGCGTCTCGACCTGCTCTGCTGTCGGCTTGCCTCTGCCGGCGAGGCTCCGGGCCGCCTGGAGGGCCTCCAGGGTCTCCTCGTGCGCGCGGTGGCGCCGGAGGATGTCGATCGCGTCGTCGAGCGCTCGCGACAGGGTCTGCCCCTGATGGACGATGCCGTGGAGCGTCGCCGCCAGCACTCCGGCCGGCAGCTGGCCGCTCGGATGACCGTGGGTGAGCGCTGCGATCTCGACGCCGAGCCGGAAGATGCCCTCGCACGGCGTCGGCTCACCACCTGTGCCCGGTCCCGGCAGCAGTCCTACCGGTGCGACTCGCATCACACCGCCGCACCCCTTGCTGGTGTTGACCGCCGGGTCGAAGCGTCCCTCGAGGGCGCCGAGGCAGGTGTTGCCGGGGGCGCGACGGCTGTGCAGCCAGCGCTCGCCGACCAGCCAGCCGTCGGGTTCCGGGTGCTCGCGATCCCAGAATTCCCCCGCCGCCTCGCGCCAGGAGGTCCCCTGAGTGTGCAGCCAGCGCAGGTAGGCGCGCCGCACGACAGAGGGCGGACTGCCGATGCCGCGCGACTCTCCGCGCACCCAGGCGCGGATCAGCCCTTCGGCGGTGAACAGGGTCATCTGCGTGTCGTCGGTGATCGCACCGCGACGCCCGTATGCCACGCCGAGATCGCGCAGGCCCTCCGGCCCGAGTTCGGACCGGATCGTCCGCAGGCCGGCGAACTCGATCGGCGCCCCGACGGCGTCACCGAGGGCGCCGCCGAGCAGGCAGCCGCGCACTCGACGGGTGTACGGATCCTGCGGGTCGACAGTCGGCAGCCGCGATGGATCGGTCTTCATCCTTCCTCCCGGCGGGATCACCCGCAATGACCCGCAGTTGTATCCCATCCCGGCGACAGAATCTGTCCAAGGCTCAGCCAGAGGTGAAACTCTGAGGTTCGTCTCCGCTTCGTGTGACCTGCGAGGGGTCGCGATGGTGCTGAAGTCGCCAAGGTGACCGCTGAAGATGAAATGCCTCCATGGAAGGGCCAACCGATGGCGGGGCTGGATCGGATCCCGGCAGGCGCTGCCGTCTTGCTCCCTTCCCTCCGGGAGTCTCTGCTCTCGCTTCCTGCCAGGCGGAACCGCACGAACCGGCGAAGGCCCCAGGTCTCCTCGCACCCGAAGCCGATAGACTCCCCGGGAGATGCAGGAGCCGTCCTACCGCCGTTACGTCGCTCTGGGGGACAGTTCAACCGAGGGGCTGAACGATCCAGACGGGCACGGCGGCTATCGCGGCTGGGCCGACCGGCTGGCTGAACGGGTGGCGGCAACCGGCGACGGGCTTCTCTATGCCAATCTCGCGGTGCGCGGCCGGCGGACGCGGCAGATCCTCGAAACCCAGCTCGAGCCGGCGCTGGCCATGCGACCCGACCTGGTGACCCTGTTTTCCGGCACCAACGACGTCGTGGCCAGACGCTTCGATGTCGTCGAGGTCGCCCGAGACGTAGCTCGGATGCAGCGTGCGCTGCGCGAGACCGGCGCCACGGTGCTCACGTTCACGCTCCCTGACCTCGGTCCGGTGTTGCCGGCAGCCCGCCGTCTGGCACCCCGAATCGAGGCGCTCAACGCGGCCTTGCGCGAGATCGCGCGCGAGACCGGGACACGGCTGGTCGATCTCGCGGTCCATCCGGTGGCGGTCGACCCCCGCTTGTGGAGCGACGACAGGCTGCACGCCAACAGCGCCGGTCACGAGAGAATCGCCGCAGCGCTCGCCCACGCGCTCGGCCTGCCCGGGACAGACGCCGATTGGATGAAACCGCTGCCGCCCCTGCCGCGCCCCGGATTCCGGGACCGCCTGCTCTCCGAACTGCGCTGGACCGGGCTCCACCTGATTCCCTGGACCCTGCGCCACCTGCGCGGCCGCTCCTCCGGCGATGGCCGCGAGCCCAAGCGCCCCATCCCGGTTCCCGTCTCCCCCGCCGCCTGACCCCGAAATTCAGTCAAAGGCAATTTCCGAACGCGAACTCCCTTCGCCAGGGTGCTTGACTCGTCCGCCGGAACCGAAATCTGTCACTCGCCGATTTCGGTGGTGGAAATTGCCTTTGACTGAATTTTCCCGGGTTACTCCCAGGTGAGGGGGGCACGGGGGCTCGCCTCGGGGGCGAGCTGGTTCATGGTGAGCGGATCGTAGAGGCGGCCGTTGGCGAGGATGTAGCGCAGGGTGGTGGACTTGCGGATGTCCTCGAGCGGGCTCTCGTCGAGGACGACCAGGTCGGCCAGCTTGCCCACTTCGATCGAGCCGACGTCGCCGTCGAGTCCGAGGTAGCGGGCGCCGTCGATGGTCCCAGCCTGCAGGGCGCGGTGCGGCGTCATGCCGCCCTGGACGAACATCCAGAGCTCCCAGTGGGCGGCGAGCCCTTCGCGCTGGCCGTGGGCGCCGAGCTGAACCGAGACGCCGGCCTCGGCCAGATCGCCGGCGTTGGTCGCGGCGGCGAAGTGGTTCCACTCCTCGTCGGGAGCGGTGGCGCGACGGCGTGAGCGCGGGTCGAGAACCTGCGGCGGCACGAAGCTGGCCAGCGGCTGCTCGGCCCAGACGTCGGTCTTGGCGTACCAGTACTCCTCCCCCATCAGACCGCCATAGGCGACGCCGAGGGTCGGCGTGTAGCCGACCTTCGTCGCCCCCCAAAGCTGCAACACGTCGGCGTAAAGCTTGCCCGCCGGCACCGAGTGCTCGATGCCGGTGTGGCCGTCGACGACCTGGGTGAGATTGTGCTGCAGCAGCGAGCCTCCCTCGGGGACGACCATCATGCCGACCTCGCGCGCCGCGGCGAGGATCTTCTGGCGCTGGTCGCGCCGCGGCTGGTTGTAGCTCTTGACCGAGAAGGCTCCGGCCGCTTTCAACCGGCGCAAGTGAGCGCGCGCATCGTCGAGCGACTCGACTTCCGCCTTGTACTCCCCGGCAGCGCCGTAGAGGATCGTGCCGGTCGAGAAGAGACGCGGCGCGAGCAGGCCGCCCGAGCGCTGCAGTTCGGCCGCGGCGAAGAACTCGCGCGTGTCGTTGGACGGATCGTGCGCCGTGGTGACGCCATACGCGAGGTTCGCCAGCAGGAACCAGCTCTGCTCGGGGATCAGCTGGTCGCTGCCGACCGGGCCGTGCCAGTGGACGTCGACCAGACCGGGGATGAGTGTCTTGCCGGCAACGTCGATCGTCCGCGCGCCGACCGGCACGGCGACCTCTCCTTGCCTTCCAACGGCGCGGATCCGGTTGCCATCGACGAGCACCACGCCGCCTTCGATCACTTCGTCGACGGCGTCGGCGCGCATCGTCACCACCCGACCGCCGATCAGGGCGAGCATGCCGGCCGGAGCGTCGCTATTCACGTCGAAGGAGAGGTCGATCCCTTCGGCCACCGGCTCGGGGAGCTTCTCCGGCGCTCCGGTGAGGAAGGCGAAGGATTCGCGCAGCTCGCGGGTCATCAGCTGCGGGCCGAGCGACCAGTGCAGGCGTTGCGAGTCGCCCGACCAGCGAAGGTTCTCGCCCGCGTCGCGGGCGACGCTGGCGATCGGGCCGGCGCTCGCCTCGGGACTCAGCTCGAGCTCCCGACCGGTGATCGGAAGAGGCGCGACGAGCACCTTGTAGCGCTCGGCCCAGGCGAGCCACTTGCCGTCGGGCGATACCCGGTACTCGACCGCGGCCTCGTTTCCGGCGTGACGGCGCTCCTCGGTGGCGTCGAGGGCGATCGAGTGGAGGGTGCGCTTGTCCTCGTCGCCGACGCGCAGGAAGAAGACGCGTGCGGGATCGGCGCCGAAGTGGGGCAACGAGCCGTCCTTGGTGAGAAGCTTTGCTTCGCCGCCGCCGGCGGGCAGCGCATACAGGCCGGGGTCGCTCCCCCAGGCCCGGCCGCGCAGCCAGTTGCCGGTCCCCTTGCGGGCGACCACCGTCCGGCCGTCGGGCGAAAAGGCGGGCTCGAACCAGTGGCCGGGGCGGGCAGTGATCGATCGCCCGTCACCGCCGCTCGCCGGTACGATGCGCACGCTGCCGTACGCGGCGTCGTCGTGGGCGACGTAGACGATCGATCGGCCGTCGCGGGAGAAGGCCGGGTAAGCCTCCCGGTGATCCCCCTGGCGGGTCAGGCGACGCGCCCTGCCGTCGGGCAGGTCGCGGATCCACAGCTTGCCGAGCGTCTCGAAGACCACCCGCCTGCCGTCCGGCGCGACTTCGACCCAGCGCAGCATCTTCGGGCGAAACGCCTCCGGCGCCACCTCGACCGGATATCGGATTGCCTCGGCGACCCGTCGCGTCGTCGCGATGTGAAAGGGGACTTCGCTCGCCGCGCCGGACTTCGCGTCGACCCGGTGCAGGCGGCCGCCACCCCAGACGACGAGCGCGGCCGAATCGGGAGTCCACGCGAAGGCCGGATAGACACCGTGGATCGCCCAGGTCTCCTGCATGTCGCGGCCGAGGCCGTCGAAGAGCGGCCGCTCGACGCCGCTCGCCAGGTCGCGCACGAACAGGACCGACCGGAAACGGACGCGGCGGACGAACGCGATCTGCCTGCCGTCCGGCGAGGGCGTCGGGCGCACGGCGCCGCCGGGTCCTGTGACGACGTCCTCGATCTCGCCCGTCGTCCGATCGAGACGACGAATGACGTAGATCTGTCCGTTGGAGTCCTTGTTGTATTCGAACGTGCCGCCCGGCGTGGTGTCCTGCGAGAACCAGAGGTAGCGGCCGTCGGGCGAGAAGGCCGGCTCGCCGACGTCCTTCTGGTCGTTCGGCTTGGCAGTGAGCTGGAATCCGTCGCCGCCGGAGCGATGCCAGAGCCAGATCTCCCCCGAGCCGAGCGAGCGGAATCCGGTGAAGTGCTTGTGGCCGGCGATCCAATCACCGTCCGGCGAAACCGCGGGCGAGTTGACCAGACGGAAGGTCTCCTTCGTCACCTGGCGGGGATCGCTGCCGTCCCGCGCGATCATCCAGAGGTTGTCGCCGCCCGACCGGTCCGAGGTGAAGACGATCCTCTGGCCGTCGGGCGAGAAACGCGGCTGCATGTCCCAGGCGACGCCGGTAGTGAGCGACCGCGCCTCGCCGCCGCCGATCGGCAGCAGGTAGAGGTCCCCCAGCAGGTCGAAGACGATCTCGCGGCCGTCCGGGGCGACGTCGAGGGAGATCCACGTACCTTCGCGGACGTCGATCTCGACCTCTTTCCACCCCCACTCGCCCGGTGGGTCGTCGACGCTCCAGCTCTTCTCCTCCGGCTCGGGTGTCGTCGCGGCCTCGGCGGAGGCTTCCTCGTCCCCGGCCGCCGGCACCAGTGTCAGGCGCGGGTACGGGTTCCCCGGCGTCGTCAGGACCGGCCCATGCGGATGCCCGTCCTCCGCCACCAGCCCGCCCGCCATCCCCAGCGCCAGCACCACCCACCCCGCAGCGCGCACTCCCCGCATGACCCCTCCCGTTTTCACCGTGTCTCCCCCATTCTCCCCCCGGAAATTCAGTCAAAGGCAATTTCCTGGCCCGATTGCGCCGGTTCAGGCCGACCGCTGGCACGTCCTCGACCGGAAAATCGCCTTTGAGTGAATTTCGCGGAAACTGCCTTTGACTGAATTTCGGGGGAGGGGTCGGGATCCGGGTAACATCGGCGCATGTCTCTGGCGCCGCCCCCTCCGGAGGTCCCGCGTCCGCGTCGCGACCGGACCGCGTGGCGCTGGCCGCTGGTGACGATTCTCCTTGCCGGCCTGCTCGCCGCCGCCTATTTCGTGACCCTGGAGCGCTTCGTCGCCGCGGGCCGCGGATTGGCGGCCGCTCCGGGTGCCGCAATGGCCGGGCTCGAGCGCCTATCGCGCGGCCTGCTGCGCGGTGAGGTGACGCTGCGCTTCCTCTCCTCGATCCCGGAGGTGACCGGCTCGCCCGCCGGCCGGCTCGAGCTGGCCACCGCCGAGGTGGTCGAGACGATCTCGCGCTCCGAGGAGCGCAGCGCCTTCTGGGATCTGGTTCCACTCGGCACGACGACGGTCGAGATCCGCATCCCGGTCGTCTACCGCTACCACGTGCCGATGGACGGTGACTGGCGCGTGACGGTGAACGGCGATCGCGCGGAGGTCGTCGCGCCGCGCCTGCAGGCGTCGCTGCCGCCGGCACTGCGCACCGACCGGATGGAGCGCCGGGTAGAGAGCGACTGGTTGCGCTTCGATGGTGCGGCACGCCTCGCGGAGCTGGAGCGCCAGCTCGTTCCGCTGGTCGTGGCGCGCGCGCGCGATCCGCGCCACGTCGCGCTGGCGCGCGAAAGCGCCCGCCGCTCGCTCGCCGGCTTCGCCCGCGGCTGGCTGCTGGCCGAAGGGGAGGCGGCGGGCGGCGTGCGCACGTTGGTCGTCCGCTTCGCCGACGAAGATCCCGACGCCGGCTCTCCGTCCCTCGCCTTCCCGGTCGGCCGGGACTGACCCGTATGGATCCCGACCCCGGCTCCGCGGCAGCCCCGGTCGACCGCCTGGCACTCGTGCTCTCGGGAGGCGGCGCCCGCGCCGCGTATCAGGCCGGCGTGCTCGCCGGACTTGCCAAGGCTCACCCCGAGCTTGCTCCGGTGATCTACACCGGCGTCTCGGCGGGCGCGATCAACGCGACGTTTCTTGCCGCGCACCCCGGCAGCTTCGTCGAGGCGACCAGGGATCTGGTCGGGCTCTGGCGACTGCTGTCGATCGAGCGAGTGCTGCGCACCGACGTCGGGACGATCGCCGCCTCGTTCGCCCGCTGGGGCGGGCGACTGGTCTCGGGCGGACGCGGCCGCGTCTCGCGCAAGGCGCGCGCACTGGTCGACGGCTCGCCACTGCGCGAGTTCCTCGCCGGTCACCTGCAGGGCAGCGACGGCGCGATCACCGGCATCTCCCGCAATCTCGACGCCGGGCGGCTGCACGCGGTCGCCATCTCGACCCTGCACTACGGCTCGGGCGACACGTTCAACTGGCTGCAGGCCCGCGGCGTCGAGCCCTGGTTGCGGCCCGGGCGGCGGATCGTCCCCGCCCGCCTGGCGGTGTCGCACGTGCTCGCCTCGGCGGCGCTGCCGATCGTCTTCCCGGCCGTTCGCCTGCACGGTGGATGGCACGGCGACGGCGGCGTGCGGCTGACCGCTCCCTTCTCGCCGGCGATTCACCTCGGTGCGACGCGCATCCTGGCGGTGTCGACGCGCCGGCAGCGCGGCGGCGAGGAGAGCGACCCGCGGCGCCAGCGGCGCTACCCGTCGCCGGCGCAGATCGGCGGCCACCTGCTCGACGCGGCCTTCCTCGACCTGTTCGACGAGGACGCGCGCCGGCTCGAAAAGGTGAACCAGATCTGCCGCGCGCTGCCCGGTGCGAGCGATCTCGGCTTCCGGGTCATCGACACGCTGGTCGTCCGCCCGTCGCGCGACCTGCGACCGCTCGCGGCGCGCTTCGAATCGCGGCTGCCGCGGGCGCTGCGCTTTGCCGGGCGCGGACTCGGCTCCGGCGAAGGGGGAGCCGGCTCGATGCTCTCGCTCCTCCTGTTCATCCCCGAGTTCCTCGAATCGCTGATCGAGCTCGGACAGATGGACGCCACGCGGTACGGCGCCGGCGGTCTGCCCGCCCCGCCCGACCTCTGTCGCAGTTCCTCCATTCCAGCCCCGGGTTGACCTCTCCACCGCCGGCGGGAGATCATTTGAACCGTGGTTCAAACATCGCCCCCCCTGCGCGTGGAAGCGTCCGGCCCCGCCGCCGACCTCCGACGCCGCGAGATCCTCGCCGCCGCTTCGCGCCTCTTCCGCGAGCGCGGCCTGCACGCGACCGGCATGCGCGAAATCGCCGCCGCGCTCGGGATGACGGCGGGCAACCTCTATTACTACTTTCCGTCCAAGCAGGATCTGCTCGCTTACTGCCAGGAGGCGACGCTCGACGAACTGCAGGCCCTCGCCACCGAGGTCGAGGCGAGCCGGGATGCCGCCGGCGGGCGGCTCACCCGCCTGCTGCGCGGCCACGTCACGATCCTCAACGAGTCGACGCCCGGCTCGCTGGCCCACCTCGAGCAGAACGAGGTGCCGGAGGCGCGGCGCGCCACCCTGCTCGCCCGGCGCAAGCGCTACGAAGAGGTCTTCAGGCGCTTGATCGAGGCGGGTATCCGGGCGGGTGAGTTTCGGCCGGTCGATCCCGGCCTCGCCGCGCTGGCGCTGCTGGGGGCGGTCAACTGGACGGTGCGCTGGTTCCAGACCGAAGGTCGCAAGAGCGCCGACGAGGTGGGGCGGGAGTTCGCCGACCTGCTGGTCGCCGGCCTGAGGAAATCTCCCACGAGGAGCAACGCGTGAGCGCAGGCAACGAGATGGTGGTGCGCCGGCTGAAGGTCAACGGCGAGGAACGGACGGTCGCCTTCCCCGTCCATCACACGCTGCTCGAGGTGCTGCGCGAGGAGCTCGGCCTGCCGGGAACCAAGCACGGCTGCGAGCTGGGCGAGTGCGGCACCTGCACGGTGCTGGTCGACGGAACGCCGATCCTCTCCTGCCTCGCCCTCGCCGACGAGATGGAGGGCCGGGCAATCGAGACGGTCGAAGGCCTCGCGCGTGGCGGCGAGCTGCATCCGCTGCAGCGCGCCTTCGCGGACCTCGGCGCGGCGCAGTGCGGCTACTGCACGCCCGGGATCCTGATGACGGCCAAGGCGCTGCTCGCCGAAAACGCCGCGCCGACGCGCCACGAGATACGCGCCGCCCTGGCCGGCAACCTCTGCCGCTGCACGGGTTACCAGAAGATCCTCGAAGCCGTCGAAGGCGCCGCAGCGCTCGAGCGCGGCGAACCCTGGGAGCCGGCCCCCGAGGCGCTGCGCGGCTCCCCCGAGCCAGGAGAGCGGTGACAATTTTTATTGCCTTTGACTGAATTTCCGGGGTCAGGGGCGGGCGCCGAGGAGGCGGGCGGGCAGGAAGAGGACGGCCTTGAGCAGGGCGAAGACCCCTTCGACGGCGACGCCGAGCAGGCGGAAGGGGAGCAGCAGCAGCCAGACGATGGGGTAGAGGACGAGCGCCAGCAGGGCGAGCGGCCAGCAGAGGACGAAGAGCAGGAGCCAGAGCAGAAACGTGAACATGTGCACCCCCTCCAGATCCTTCTACGCAGCCGCCCCCGCCGGGTTCCAGACGGCCGGCGGGCGGCGGGAGACCGGCCGTGGCTGATCCCGTTCGCGACGCCCCCGGAGCCGAGCCGCGCCAGCGCGAGCTGCGCGTCATCGGCACCCCCTTCCGCCGGGTCGACGGTTTCGCCAAGGTGACCGGGCAGACCCGCTACGCCGACGACCTGAGCTTCCCGCGCACGGCGCACCTCAAGCTGGTGGGCTCGACGATCCCGCACGGGCGGATCCGCTCCATCGACCTCGAGGAGGCCGCGAAAATCCCCGGCGTCCTCGGCTTCCTCACCGGCAGGGATCTGCCGACCACTTTCGGCATCCTGCCTGTGTCGCAGGACGAGCACGCGCTGGCGCTCGACCGGGTGCGTCACGTCGGCGACCCGGTGGTTGCCGTCGCCGCGACGAGCGAGGACGCCGCCCACGCGGCGGCGCTGGCGGTGAAGGTCGACTACGAGCCGCTGCCGACCATCGCCACGGTCGAGGAGGCGATCGCGACACCCGAGCCGCAGCTGCACGACTACGCCGACCAGGGGAACCTGCACAAGGTGGTGTCGATGGAGTTCGGCGACGTCGAGGCCGGCTTCGCCGCCGCCGAGCAGGTTTTCGAGGACGTCTTCTTCTACGACGGCAACACCCACCTGCCGCTCGAGCAGCACGCCACGGTGGCGCTTCCCGAGGGGGACGACCGGATCACCGTCTGGTCGTCGACCCAGACGCCGCACTACCTGCATCGCGCCCTGACCCGCGTGCTCGGCCTGCCGGCGTCGCGCATCCGCGTCGTCGCGACCCCCAACGGCGGCGGCTTCGGCGGCAAGAGCGACCCGTTCGGTCACGAGATCGTCTGCGCCGCGATGGCGCGCAAGCTCGGCCGTCCGGCGCGCATCGCGCTCACCCGCGAGGAGGTCTTCTACTGCCATCGCGGCCGCCACCCGGTGCTGATGCGCCTCAGGACGGGCGTATCGAAGGAGGGAGCGCTCACCGCGCAGACCCTGCAGACCACCCTCGACGGCGGCGCCTACGGCAGCTATGGCGTGGCGTCGACTTACTACACCGGGGCGCTCGAGACGGTCACCTACCGGCTGCCGAACTACAAGTTCGAGTCGATCCGCGCCTTCACCAACAAGCCGGCCTGCGGCCCCAAGCGCGGCCACGGCACGCCGCAGCCGCGCTTCGGCTTCGAGGTGCAGCTCGACAAGATCGCCGTGGCGACCGGGCGCAATCCGGCCGACCTGCGGCTCGCTATCGTCGAGCAGCCGGACACCGTCACCGCCAACTGGCTCAAGCTCGGCACCATCGAACTGGCGCGCTGCATCGAGGCGGTGGTCGCCGGATCGGGCTACCGCGAGCGCTGGGGCAAGCTGCCGCCCGGACGCGGCCTCGGGCTCGCCTGCGGCTCCTATCTCTGCGGCGCCGGCCTGCCCATCTACTGGAACCACATGCCGCAGTCGGGCGTGGCGATCCACGTCGACCGCGGCGGCGGCGTGGCGGTCTTCTGCGGTGAGACCGAGATCGGCCAGGGGTCGGACTCGGTGCTCGCCGCCGTGGTGGCCGAGGTCCTGGGCGTCGAAATCGCCGACCTGCGCCTCCAGGTCGCCGACACCGCCTTCACACCGGTCGACCTCGGCAGCTACTCCTCGCGCGTTACCCTGATGATGGGCCAGGCAGCGCGCGACGCCGCCGAGAAGGTGCGCGCCACGATCGCCGAGGCCGTCGCCCAGCAGCTGGAGGTCCCCCCCGGTCGGCTCGTCTTCGCCGAACGGCGCGTCTTCGATGCCGCCGATCCCGGGCGCAGTCTCGCCTGGGAGGAGGCGGTGATCGCCGCCGAGGCGCGCTTCGGGACGATCGCCACGGCCGGCAGCTACACCCCGCCGCGCTCGCCCGGCAAGTACCGCGGCGCCGGCGTCGGCCCCTCCCCCACCTACTCCTACTCCGCCGCCGTCGTCGAGGTCGAGGTCGACGAGCGCACCGGCATCTGGCGCCCGCTGCACGTCTGGGTGGCGCACGACATCGGCCGCGCCCTCAACCCGGCGCTGGTCATGGGCCAGGTCGAAGGGGGCGTCTACATGGGCCTCGGCGAGGCGATGATGGAAGAGTCCGCCTTCCGCCGCCTGCCCAGGGCGCGCTCGCAGGCGCTGGTGCACAAGTTCCCCAGCCTCCTCGAGTACAAGAGCCTGACCTTCGAGGAGATGCCGCCGGTGACCACCTACCTGATCGAAGAGCCCGATCCGGCCGGACCCTTCGGCGCCAAGGAGGTCGGCCAGGGGCCGCTGCTCCCCCTGCCGCCCGCCTGCGCCAACGCCATCTTCGACGCCGTCGGCGTGCGCGTCGACCAGGTGCCGATCCACCCGCACATGGTGCTCAAGGCGCTCGAAGCCGGGGCGAAGGGCAACCCGCCCCGCTTCGGCCCGGCGAGCTTCCCCGAGATCGACTTCGGCTTCACCCTGCACGTGCCGACCCCCCGGGAAGGGGGCGACGGCAAGGCGTCGAACGAAGCGGAGTTCAAAGAGGCCACCGGGCGCAAGTCCCGCGCCGGGACGATGACCGAGCGCAGCGAAGCGCTGCGCTCGGGAAGCGTCGCAGCCCTGACGACGAAGTTGAAGGGATCGTGAAGAGAGAAAAGACAAAGGCCTTCTTGTTCAAGACAAAAGCAAAGGCAAAAGCTTCCATGGAAGGGGATAGAGGGGAATGGGGCGTGAGCTGGGCGAGTGAATGGACCGCGGTGAGCCGGGCGTCGGGTAAGGGCAGGGCTCCGTCTCCCGATGCCGAAGGCGAGGGGGCCGGGAAAGTTTCCCGGCAGGGAAGCTCGAAGGCCCCATCACCGGAGCGGTGGGCCGGCACTCCCGCTTCAGATCGGGGCCTGAGCGCAGGCGCGCACCTGCTGTCGTTGCCGGCACTCGTGCGCGCCGGTTCCCGGCCGGGAAACTTTCCCGGCCCCCTCGCTACCACCTCCCGCTGAACGAGGACGAACATGTCCAGGACCAGGAAGTCCGAGAGGAAGCACCGATGCTGAGAATGCCGGGGTTCCGGCTGCTGCAGCCCGAAAGTCTGGCGGAGGCGGCGGCCATGCTGGCGGGCGAGGGCGAAGGCGCGCGGCTGGCCGCCGGCGGCACGGATCTCTTTCCCAACCTCAAGCGTCGCCACCAGAAGGCGACGACCGTCATCTCGCTCGCCCGCGCCGCGCGGCGCGACCCTGCCCTCGCTGCAGTGTCGGCCGGTTCCGCGCCCGGTGGCGACCTCCACCTCGGCCCGATGGCCCGCCTGTCGTCGATCGAAGCGAGCGAGGCCGTCTGGATGCGCTTCCCCGCCCTGGCGCGCGCCGTCGCCTCGATCTCCTCGCCGGTGCTGCGCAACATGGGGACGATCGGCGGCAACGTCTGCCTCGACACCCGCTGCACCTACTACAACCAGAGCGAGGAGTGGCGGCGATCGATCTCGTACTGCATGAAGGCCGAGGGGAAGGTCTGCTGGGTCGCGCCCTCTTCGCCGCGCTGCTGGGCCGTGCAGTCTGCCGATTCGGTGCCGATGCTGATCGCCCTCGCGGCGCGCGTGCGCCTCCTCTCGGCCGCCGGCGAGCGCGAGATCCCGCTCGAAGCGCTCTACCGCGACGACGGCATGAACTACCTGACCCGGCGCCCCGACGAGATCGTCGCCGGCATCGACGTGCCTGCCGCCTCCGAGGCGTCCAGGCTGCGCACCGCCTTCTTCAAGCTCCGCCGCCGCGGCTCGATCGACTTCGGCGTCCTGTCGGTCGCCGTGGCGCTGCGCATGGCCGGCAGCACCGTCGAGTCGGCGCGCATCGTCCTCGGCTCGATCGCCTCCTTCCCGGCCGCCGCCGAGGCGGCGGCCGCCGAGCTGGCCGGCAAGCCGCTCTCGGAGGAATCGATCCGCGCCGCCGCCGCGAAGACCCGCTCGGCGACGACGCCGATGGACAACACCGATCTCGACCCGCGCTGGCGCGGCCAGGTGACCCCGGTGTACGTCGAGCGCACCCTGCGCGAAGCGGCCGGCATCTGACCGGCCGCGCCGCGGAGCCGTCTCGGAAGATTCCGTCGAACAACCGGCCAGCAGCGGCAGAATCACTCGATCGGATTGCCCTCGTCGTCGAGCAGGACGACCTCGCCGAGCTCGCGCAGGCCCGCCTCGACCTTCGCGCGGTCGCCGACGACGAGGATCGCCGCGGCCTCCGGCTTCGCCCAGCGGTCGGCGGCGGCGTGCACCTGGTCGAGAGTGAGAGTCGACAGCGCGTCGGCGACTGCCTGCAGCTCGCTCATCGGCAGCCCCTGGATCCACAGGTCGCCCACCTGCTGGGCGACGCGGCCGTATGCCTCGAACTGCTGCGCATAGCCGCGCAGCTTGCGCAGGCGCGCGCCCTCGAACTCCTCGGGGCTGATCGGCTTCTGTCCGGCGAGACCGTCGAGCTCGCGGCGGAACTCGACGACCGACTCCTTCGTCTTGTCGGTCTGCACGCCGCCACCGGCGTTCCAGAAGCCGCCGTGGCGGTACTGGCCGAGCTGCGAGAAGACGCCGTAGGAGTACCCCTTGTCTTCGCGCAGATTGAGGTTGAGGCGGGTGCCGAAGCCGCCGCCACCCCACACCGCGTCGGCGAGGTCGAGCGCATACCGATCGTTCGTGCCGACCGGCGGCGCCGGCAGGAACTCGGCGACGACCGACTGCGCCGAGTCCTGGCGATCGACCAGGTAGATGCGGCCGGCCGGCGCCGGTGCCGCCGGCGGAATGACGACCTCGGGAGCGGCGTCGCCGCTCCAGCTGCCGAAGGTCCGCTCCGCCAGTGCGGTCGCCTCGGCGAGCGAGATGTCGCCGACGAAGACGAGCGCCGAGCTGCCGGGTCGCCAGCGCGCCGCGTGGAAGGCCGCGAGGTCGTCGCGGGTGATCCCTTCGATGGTCGACGGCAGCCCCTGCGCCGGCCGGCCGTAGGGGTGCTGGCGCCCGAAGGCGAGCATGCCGCGAACCCGGGCCGCGACGGCGTTGCCGTTCTTCGCCTGCTGAGCGAGTGCGTCACGGTGGCGCTGGATCTCGCGGTCGAACTCGCTCTGCGGATAGACCGGATTGCGGACCACGTCGGCGACGATCCCGAGGGCGGCCGGCAGGTTGCGCTCGAGCACCTCGAAGGCGAGCGTCGAGGCTTCGCGCCCGGCGGCGCCGGTCAGGGAGGTGCCGAGGTCGCCGAGCGCCTGCTCGATCTCGAGCGCTGCGCGGCTCGTCGTGCCGAGATCGATCAGGGTCAGCGCCAGGTGCGCGACCCCCTCCTTGCCGGCCGGGTCGGCGATGACGCCGGCGCGGGTGGTGAAGGTCACGGCGACCTTCGGCAGGTCGGCGCGCTCGACGACGAAGACTTCCAGGCCATTGGCGAGCCGGCCCGCCGCGACGTCGGGTGCGTCGAAGGTCTTGTCCGCGCCGAGATCGGGGATCGTCGAGCGGTCGAGCGCCACCTCGTCCGGCCGCCCCGACGTCTCGGGGTGGAAGCGCAGGGCGAGGCGCCGCGGCGTGTCGAGCCAGCGCGCTGCCGTCTCCTTCACGCTCTCCGGCGTCACCGCGGCGTAGCGCTCCAGGTCCCAGTCGAAGCGGCCGGGGTCGCCGAGAAAGGTGTTGTACTGGTTGAGCAGGTCGGCCTTGCCGCCGAAGCCGCCGATCCCCTCGAGACCCGAGATGAAGTTGAACTCGTGCTTGACCCGGGCGCGCTCGAGCTCGGCGGCGGTCGGACCCTCCGCGGCGAGGCGGGCAATCTCGGCGACGATGCCGCTCTCGACCTCGGACAGCTCCACGCCGGGGCGCGCCGTGCCGATGACGACGAAGGCGCCGGCGATCTCCTGCGAGATCTGGAAGGCGGAGACCGCCGAGGCGAGCTGCCGGTCGTAGACGAGGGCGCGCTGCAGTCGCGAGGACAGGCCGTCGGCGAGGATGCCGGCGATCAGGTCGAGCTCGGCGTCGCCCGCCTCGTAGAACGGCGGGCTCGGCCAGGCCATGTAGACGCGCTCCTGCGGCACCCGGTCGGCGATCTCGATCACCTTCTCACCGGGCAGCTCGGGAATCCAGCGCGCCGGGCGCGCCAGCGCCGGGCCCGGCGGGATCGGCCCGAAGTACTTCGCGACCAGCCGCTTCGCCTCGGCCGGATCGAAGTCGCCGGCGATCACCAGCGAGAGGTTGTTGGGCGTGTAGTAAGTGCGGAAGAACTCCTTGACGTCGTCGAGCGTCGCCGCCGAGAGGTCGGCCATGCTGCCGATCACCGACCAGGAGTACGGGTGGCCGGCCGGGAAGAGATTCTCGGCGAGCAGCTCGAACCAGCGGCCGTAGGGCTGGTTCTCGAGTCCCTGCCGGCGCTCGTTCTTGACCACGTCGCGCTGGTTGTCGAGCTTGGCGTCGTCGGTGACCTCGAGCAGGGTCGCGAGCCGGTCGGACTCGAGCCAGAGCAGATTCTCCAGGTTGGCCGACGGGACGGTGGCGAAGTAGTTGGTGCGGTCGGTGTTGGTGGTGCCGTTGACGCCCCCCTCGAAGAGGTTGGCGCCGGCCCGCTCGACGTAGGCGAAGTACTCCTCCTTCGCGTTGGCCGAACCCTGGAACATCATGTGTTCGAACAGGTGGGCGAAGCCGGTGCGGCCGGGCTTCTCGTTCTTCGAGCCGACGTGGAACCACTGGTTGACGTGCACCACCGGCAGCTTCCGGTCGACGTGCAGGATGACCTGGAGGCCGTTGGGCAGGGTGTACTTCTCGAACTCGATCTTCGGCGCGTCGGAGGTCCCGGCAGCCGGGGCGGCCTGGACGGCGGCCAGCGGCGCGAGACCGAGGCTCAGGGTGAGGGCGAATGCGGCTGTTCTCAAGGCGGAGTCCTCCCGGGAAGTGGTCCAGCTGAATACGCGGAATGGGCGCCCCGGGTTGCGTCGGGAGGGGTCTCTCCGTGCACGGCTGCTGCGGATTTCCGCCGCCCGCTGCTATCCTTGTCCGGCCTTGCGCCCCCTTCGCCCCGCTCTCGCCCTCGCGCTGCTGCTCCTCGCCGCGCCGGTCGTCGCCGCGCTGCCCGAGCACGCCGAGCGGGTGGTCGACTACGACATCGAGGTGCGGCTCGACGCCGACAAGCACGAGCTGACCGGCACGCAGCGGCTGACCTGGCGCAACCCCTCGGACGATGCCGTCCCCGACCTCTGGTTCCATCTCTACCTGAACGCCTTCCGCAACAGCGAGAGCACCTTCTTCCGCGAGTCCGGCGGCCAGCTGCGCAGCGATCGGACGATGCAGGACAACTGGGGGTGGATCGACGTCACCGCCCTGCGCCTGGCCGGCGGCGCCGACCTGCTGCCGGCGATGACTTTCGAGGCGCCGGACGACGGCAACCCCGAGGACCGCACCGTGGCGCGCGTCGTGCTCCCCGAGCCGGTCGCCCCGCGCGGCGAGATCACGCTCGAGGTCGAGTTCCACGCCGTGCTGCCGCGCGTCTATGCGCGCACCGGCCACGCCGGTGATTTCCACATGATCGGCCAGTGGTTCCCCAAGCTCGGCGTCTACGAGCCGGCCGGCATGCGCGGGCGCGAGACCGGCGGCTGGAACTGCCATCAGTTCCATGCCCACTCGGAGTTCTACGCCGACTACGGCCACTACCGGGTCGCCATGACCGCGCCGGCCGACTTCGTCCACGGCGCCACCGGCCGCCGGATCGAGGCGCGCGACAATCCGGACGGCACGCGCACCTGGGTGCACGAGCAGGAGGACGTGCACGATTTCGCCTGGACCGTCGATCCGCGCTACGTCGAGGTGGTCGACCGCTTCGTCGCCGCGTCGGACGTGACGGCCGCCGACCTCGCCGCGGCCGCCGCGCTGCTCGGTCGCCCCGCCGAGGAATTGCGCCTCTCCGACGTCGAGATCCGGCTGCTGCTGCAGCCCGAGCACCGGGCGCAGGCCGACCGCCACCTCGCGGCGGCGAAGCTCGCCCTGCGCTGGTACGGACTCGCCTACGGCCGCTACCCCTACCCGACCCTGACCATCGTCGACCCGCCGGCGCACGCCGGCGGCGCCGCCGGCATGGAGTACCCGACGCTGATTACCGCCGGGACCTCGATCGCCGTCGGCCGCGGGCCGCTCGCCCGCGTCCGGCTGCCCGAGATCGTCACCGTGCACGAGTTCGGTCACCAGTACTGGTACGGCCTGGTGGGCAGCAACGAGTTCGAGGAGTCCTGGCTCGACGAGGGGTTCACCACCTATTCGACCGAGCGCGCGCTGGCTGCCGGCTACGGCGAGGCGACCGCCAACGCCGAGCTGCCCGGCGGCCTGCGCGTCGGCGCCTTCGACATGGCGCGGATGCAGAACGGCCCTGGCCAGCGCTTCGATCGCATCCGCACGCCGTCCTGGGGCTTCTCGCGCTCGAGCGCTTACGGCTTCAACTCGTACGGCCGGCCGGCACTCGTCCTGCGCACCCTCGACGGCCTGCTCGGCGAGGCGACGATGGCGCGGGCCCTGCGCACCTATCACGAGCGCTGGCGCTTCCGGCACCCGCGTTCGGAGGACTTCTACGCCGTGGTCGAGGAGGTCTCCGGCCGCGACCTCGACGACTTCTTCGCCCAGGTCGTCGAAGGTCCCGGCGTCTTCGATCCCGCGGTCGTCCGGCTGCGGCACGAAGAGGTCCGGTCGCCACGCGGCCGCATCGAACGCGGCGGCGGCGTGACGACGGTCGACGAGGCGATGGCGCGGCTCGAGGACGACGCGGCGGAACTCGAAGTCCGCTCGATCGTCGAGCTTCGTCACCTCGGCGAGGTGCGCCTGCCGGTCGAGGTCGAGCTGCGCTACGACGACGACACCACCGAGCGGCGCACCTGGGAGGGGGAGGCGCGCTGGGCGCGCTGGGAGATCGTCGATGCGCGGCGCGTCGTCGAGGTGACCCTCGACCCGGAGCGCAAGCTGGCGCTCGACGCCAGCCGGCTCAACAACGCGCGACGCGAGGAGCCGGACCGTCGCGCCGCCGCCCTCTGGTCGCTCCGCCTGCTGGCGTGGACGCAGCGCCTGATGGGGATGGTCGGCCTGTGAGGGCCTTCGCCCTGACCCGTCGCGGCCTGCGCCGGGCCGGCCGCGAGTGGCGCCTGGCGCTGCTGCTCTGGCTCACCCACTTCGTCGTCGCCCTGGTCGCCCTGGCGCCGGTGGCGGCGGCGCTCGTGGCGGCTCTCGGCGAGTCGCCCGAAGGGGACCTGCTGCTGGAAAGCCCGTCACTCGCCCTGGTCGTCGACCTGCTGCGGCAGGCTCCCGAGTTCGGCGCCCGGCTCGGGCCGGCGCTCGTCGCCGCGCTGGCGGTCGCCTGGGCCGGCGGCGCGCTGCTCGCCGGCGGGGTGCTCGAGGTCCTGGTCACCGACGACCATCGGCCGCTCCTCCATCGCTTCGGCCGTGGCGCCGGCAAATTCGCCGGCAGATTCCTGCGCCTCGGCCTCGTCGCCACCCTGGCCGCGCTGCTCGCCGCGGCGCTGCTCGCCGGACCGCTCTTCGCGCTGCGCGGTTCGCTCGAGACGACCGGGCCGGAGGGGCTGCGCCTGGCGCTCGGCCCGGCCGGCCTGCTGGTCGCCCTCGCCGCGATGACCGCCGTGCAGCTGGCCCTCGATCTGGCGCGCGCGCGCATCGCGCGCGACGATCGCCGCGACACGATGCGCGCCCTGCTCGGCGGCGCCGCCACCCTGCTGCGCCATCCGCTGCGGGTTTTCGGAGTCTGGGGCTGGAACGCGCTGGCGCGCGCCGCCGCCCTCCTGCTGGTCACCCTGGCCGCGGGCGCCCTGGGCGGCGGCTCGGCGCTCGCCCTCGCCGCACTCCTGCTGGTGCAGCAGGCGGGCCTGCTCCTGCGCGCCGGCCTGCGCGTCGCCCTGTGGGGGAGCGAAGTCGGGCTGGTCGAAATGCTCGACCGCGGAATCGCCCGACCCCGCCCCTGAATCGATCCCTCAGGGAAGCGAATTCGACCAGCGCGTCGTGTCTCCGGTCTCGAAGCCGTCGGCGAAGATGTCCGCCGTGCAGTAGAGGATCCGCACGTCGTCGAGGTACCAGCCCATCCGGTTGACCACCGTGGTGGCGTGCAGCCGGAATTCGATGTCGATCGCGGGCATGCCGGCATACGCGGAGAGGTCTACCACCTGAGGCAGCCAGTCGGCCGTCGGCGTGGAGTCCGGCACGAAGTACTCGCTCACCCCTTCCACGAAGACGTCGGCGCGATCGAAGGTCATGAAGACCTCGTACCAGTGGGCCCATTCGAGCGCGATCGGCGCCGCCAGAGTGCTGAAGTCGAAGGTCTGGGAGAGCGAGCTGTCCTGGCCGCTGTTCTGGTAGCAGCCGTCGAGGTTCGTGCCCATGACGGCGGCGCCGTTGAACACCCCTGCGGGTTCGGGCCGCGGCGTGGCGTCGCACAGCTCCCAGACGCCGGTCGTCACTCCGCCGCGCTCCCAGTCGCCGAATCCGCTTTCGACCCAGCCCCCGTCGTCGACCTCGAAATCGGCGAGGTGGAACTCCGCGGCGCCGGTGCCCGGCGGACAGACGATGCCCACCCCGTTCGCCAGGGCGGCCGGTGCGGCAGGTGACCGCCGGGCGCGCTGGTCGGCGATCATCTCCTCGATCGGCGAGTCGGCCGCCAGGGGGAGCGGCAGCACTGCCGCCAGACAGAAAGGCGCGATCCACTTCGACGTGCGAATCGTGACCATACGGCCTCCTTCCGGGGCCGGACGCCACCGCCTTGCCTCGCGAGCCGATCGCGACCGGCGTTGATTGAGCTGCCCGGAACATATCACTGGCCGCTCGCGCGCCCTCCGGCTCGGGCAACGGCAGGGAGTCGCGACTCAGTCGCGCGCCGGAGCAGCGCTCGCGAGGCCGCGCGCGAAGGCGGCGAGTTCCGCCATGGAGGCACCGACCTGGAGGTTGGGAAGTGCGGGCAGGCGCAGGCCTGCGGCGGCGCGCCCGCCCACGGCGAGATGCGCACCGCGCGGCGCGAGCGTGCGCGCCAGCGCGGCGAGTTCGCGCCCCAGGCGCTCGGAATGAGGCGCGGCGCTCATCGAGACCCAGACCAGTCGGGGGCCGAGACTCTCGACCGCCTGCTCGAGAGCTTCGATGGGGGTGTCGGCGCCGAGGTTCACGGTGTCGAAGCCCTCGCTGGCGAGCACCGCCGCCGCAGCCAGCGAGGGGACCAGGTACGGGTCGCCGGCCGGGGCAGCCCCGAGCGCCAGCGGCGCGCCGGCAGGCGGCACCAGCAGGAGCCGGAGCTGATGGAGGGCCTGGGCGCAGAACTCGGTTGCCCGGTGTTCGCAAAAGACGCCGTCGGCGCGCTCGTGCCAGAGCATGCCGATTCGCTCGAGGGCCGCGCGAACCGGACCGTCCACGATCGCCGCCACCGTCTGTCCCTCGAGATAGAGCTGGAACACCAGGCCACGCGCGAGCGCGCCAGCGCCCCGCTCGAGGTAACGGTAGAGGCGCTCGGCGTCGTCGCCGGAGCGCTCGTCGGCGGCCGCGACTCCCGCCTCGGGAAGGCCGAGCCGCGCCGGCCGCACGACCGCGGCGCGCGTCGCGCGTGCGAATCGGATCGCTTCGGCGCGCGCGATTCGGCGATGGCCGCCGGCAGTGCGCGAGACGCGCAGCAACCCCTCGTCGGCCCAGCGCTTGATCGAGGACTCGCTGACCCCGAGGGCATCGGCGAGCTCGTGAGTCGAAAGGACGTCCGTTTCCATTTTCTTCATTCGTCGTTTCAGTCGATTTGACGATTCGCCTGGCACCTAGGGTGGTACCCCGAGTGCGGGTTGAAAATCTTTGTCTGCCAATAAATTATCGGTTAGCCCCGAGACGATTGCAAGACTTGGTCCCCCGAGAATCGCCAGAATGGAGGGGATGAGCGAGGGCTTGACAAGCGTTAAATCGGTCAATACCGTGAACGGGATGTCCATTCTGGCTGCGAACTCGGCCCACCTCTGCGCAGGCCGGCTCGCATCCGCGCGGGCCGGAGAGGAGGAAATGAAGCAGGCTCCACGCGTTACCGCCCTCGCCGCCGCCGCACTCGTCGTGACGGGTCTGGCGCACGCCGGCTCGCAGCCGGCCACCGTGGTCGAGGTCGCTGTTTCCGCCGGCAGCTTCCAGACCCTGGTGAAAGCGCTCCAGGCAGCCGGCCTGGTCGAAACGCTCCAGGGCGATGGCCCCTTCACCGTCTTCGCGCCGACCGACGAGGC
>JAIOJQ010000155.1 GCA_019911865.1 Thermoanaerobaculia bacterium | reverse complement strand
TTCTGCTTCCGGCATGGCGCGCGGGTGTCCTCCCTCCGGAGGTTCGTCCATGTCCGCCACCGGCAGTCCGCCGTCCAACTTGTGCCCCGAACTCGCGACGCTGGCCCTGCACGCCGGCGCCGCTCCCGACGCGGCCACCGGATCGCTGCTGATGCCGATCTACCAGACGGCGACCTTCGTCCAGCAGGGGGTCGGTCTCCATCGCGGCTACACCTACAGCCGCACCGCCAACCCGACGGTGACCGCGCTCGAGCGTCGGCTCGCGGCGCTCGAGGGGGGAGAGCACGCACTTGCTTACGCCTCGGGTCTGGCGGCGACCACCGGTCTCGCTCTCGCCCTGCTCGCCGCCGGCGACCGGGTGGTGCTCTCCGACGTCGTCTACGGCGGCACGGCACGTCTCTTCGCCGACGTGCTGGAGCGCTTCGGCGTCGCTCCGGAATTCGTCGATACGGCCGATCCGGACGCCGTGGCGGCGGCGCTGGCGCGGCCGGCACGACTCGTCTTCGTCGAGACGCCGGCCAACCCGACGCTCAAGTTGACCGACCTGGCGCTGGTCGCCGGGCTCGCCCGGGACGCCGGCGCGCTGCTGGCGGTCGACAACACGCTGCTCACTCCGGTGCTGCAGCGGCCATTCGCCTGGGGCGCCGACCTCGTCTTGCACTCGACGACCAAATTCATCGACGGGCACAATGCGACGATCGGCGGCGCGCTGGTCGTTCGCGACGCGGCGCTGGCCGAACGGCTCGCCTGGCACCGCAATGCGCTCGGTCTCATCCAGTCGCCGTTCGACGCCTGGCTCACACTGCAGGGGGCCAAGACCCTGCCGCTGCGCATGCGCCGGCACGAGGAGGGGGCGCGGCGGGTAGGCGCCTTCCTGGCCGGCGACCGCCGCGTGACACGCCTCATCGACCCCGGCGCGCCGGAGTTTCCGCAGGCGGAGCTGGCGCGCCGCCAGCAGGCGGGGGGCGGCGCGCTGCTCGCCTTCGAAGTGCGCGGCGGTGGGCCGGCGGCGCGGCGTGTGCTCGCGTCCGTGCGCCTGTGCACGCTGGCAGAGAACCTCGGCGCCGCGGAGACGCTGATCACTCACCCTGCCTCGATGACCCACGCAGCGGTGCCGGAAGAACGGCGCCGGCAGACGGGCATCACCGATGGCCTGATCCGCCTCTCGGTCGGGCTCGAGGATCCCGCCGACCTGATCGCCGACCTCGACCGCGCCCTGACGGAGGTGGAGCGATGAGCCGGTGCGTCCTCAAGCTCGGCAGCTCGGTGCTCGGTGGCGTTGCAGATCTGGCCACGGCGACGACCGAGATCGCGCGGTCGTTCGCCGGCCGCACGGAGGTCATCGTCGTCGTTTCGGCCTTCGGCGACACGACCGATCGTCTGTTCGCTCGCGCTCGCGAGGTCGACGGCGCCGCCCGGGGCGAGGCGGTCGCGCGACTGGTGGCTACCGGCGAAAGCGAGGCGGCCGCGCTGGTCACCCTGGCCCTCGGCGCCGCGGGGATCCCGGCGGCCCTCCTCGACCCGGCCGAGGCGGGCCTGCGGACGCGCGGACCGAGCCTCGACGGTGAGCTGGTCGGCTGCGATCGAGCGCGCTTCGAGCGCGAGTTCGCCCGCACGCCGGTCGTCGTCGTCCCCGGCTACGTCGGCCGCGGGGCGTGCGGTGAGACGACACTGCTCGGCCGCGGCGGCTCGGATTTCACCGCGCTCTTCCTGGCCGGTCGGCTCGGCGGCCACTGCACGCTGCTCAAGGATACCGACGGTCTCTACACCGCCGATCCGCGCGGCGACCGGGCGGCGCGCCGCTTCGTCACCGCGAGCTGGGCGACGGCGCTGGCGATCGGCGGCGGCGTGGTGCAGGAGAAGGCGCTCCACTTCGCCGCGGCGAGCCGTCTCGAGTTCGCGATCGCCGCGCCGGGGGGGCGCGGGGGGACGCGGATCGGCGCGCTCGAGGATCGTCTCGCCGGCGAGGTTCCGACCGCTGGGCGGGTGCGCGCATGAGGTCGGCGACTCGCTGCGTCCATCTGCGCGACGACGCCGATCCGCACGCGGCCTCGGTGCCGCCGCTCTATCAGACTGCCACGTTCCGCCAGCCAGGAGCCGCCGAGGCGGGAGAATTCGACTACTCGCGTACCGACAACCCGACCCGCCGGCTGCTCGAGACACAGCTTGCCGGGCTCGAGGGTGGTCGCCACGCATTCGCCTACGGCAGCGGCATGGCGGCCCTCGCCGCCCTGCTGCGGCTGGTCGAACCGGGCGGCGAGATTCTCGCCGGCGACGACCTCTACGGCGGTACGACGCGCTGGCTCGCCCGCGTCGCGCCGCTGTGCGGAGTGGCGGTGCGCCACCTCGACGCCACCGATCCCGAGCGCGTGGCGGCGGCGATCGGCCGACGTACCCGCCTGCTGCTGGTCGAGACGCCGTCCAATCCGCGACTGCGCATCGCCCCGCTCGCGGCGCTCGCCGCCGTGGCGCGGCGGCGGGGCGTGCGCCTGGCGGTCGACAACTCGCTGCTCTCGCCGCTGCTGCAGCGACCGCTCGCGCTGGGCGCCGACCTGGTCGTCCACTCGGCGACCAAGATCCTCGGCGGCCATGGCGACCTGACCGCCGGCGTGGTGGTGGTCGACGACGAGGTATTGGCCGAGCGCCTGGCCTTTCATCGCAACGCGGAGGGAGCGGCGCTGGCGCCGTTCGAGGCCTGGCTGCTGCTGCGCGGGCTCAAGACTCTGGCGCTGCGCGTCGAGCAGCAGGGGCGCTCGGCGGCGCTTCTCGCCCATCACCTGGCGGCGGACCCGCGGGTGCGACGGGTCTGGTTCCCCGAGCTGCCCGGCCACCCGGGGCGGGAGCTCCACGCCGCCCAGGCCGCCGGTCCGGGACCGCTGCTCGCTTTCGAGACCGGCGATCCCGAGCTGTCGCGACGCCTCGTCGATGGCCTCCGCCTGTTCGCCGTCGCGGTCTCGTTCGGCTCGGTCGCCTCGGCCGCCACGCTCCCCTTCCGGCTGTCGCACGCGGCGGTGCCGGAGCCCCTGCGCGACCGGCTGGCGCCCCCTCCCGACCTGGTGCGCCTGGCGGTCGGCCTCGAAGATCCGCGGGACCTGATCGAGGACCTGGAGCAGGCGTGGGCGGGCGCCACTGCATCGCGCACCCTCGCCGCGGGAGGGGAACGATGAAAGGCGGCCGTCTGCGCGTCGGAGTGCTCGGCGCCACCGGAGTGGTCGGACAGCAGTTCGTCGCCCGCCTCGCCGGGCACCCGTGGTTCGAGCTGGCGGCGCTCTTCGCCTCGCCGCGGTCGGCCGGCCGCCGCTACGGCGAGGCGGTCCGCTGGCAGGCGGGGGGCGAGCTGCCCGTGGCGGCCGCTCGCCTGCCGGTGCGAACCATCACGCCCGAGTCTCCGCCGGAGGACTGCGACTTGCTCTTCTCGGCGCTCGACGCGGCGAGCGCCGAAGCGCTCGAACCGGCCTGCGTGGCGGCGGGGCTGGCGGTGGCGACCAACGCTTCGGCGCACCGCCTCGCCCGCGGCGTGCCGCTGCTCGTCCCCGAGGTGAACGCGGCGCACGCCGCGTTGCTCGACGCGCGTAGCGGGCGCGGCCTGCTGGTGGCCAACCCCAACTGCGCGACGGTCGGCCTGGTCGCCGTGCTCGCCCCCCTGGCGGCGCGATTCGGCGTCGAGGCCGTCCAGGTGACCACGCTGCAGGCCGCCTCGGGCGCCGGCTACCCCGGGGTGCCGGCGCTCGATCTGCTCGGCAACGTGCTGCCCGGCATCCCGGGCGAGGAGGAGAAGCTCGAGCGCGAGCCGCGGCGGATCCTCGGCCGGCTCGCCGGCGGCGAGATCGCCGAGGCGCCGATCGTCGTGTCGGCGCAGACGCACCGGGTGCCGGTGATCGATGGTCACCTGCTGGCGCTCTCCGTGCGGCTCGGCGAACGCGCCTCGCCGGAGGCGGTCGCCCGCGCCATCGACGAGTTCGGCCAGCCGCTCGCCCCGCTCGCCCTGCCCTCGGCGCCGCGGCGACTCCTCCGGCGCGACGACGCCGCGGACTTTCCGCAGCCGCGCCTGCACGCCGGCGGCGAAGGGGGGATGACCGTGGCGGTGGGCCGGGTACGGCGCTGCCCGCTGTTGGACGTTCGCCTGAGCGCGCTGGTGCACAACACGGTTCGCGGCGCGGCCGGCGGCGCGATCCTCAATGCCGAACTGCTGGTGCGTACCGGCCGGCTCGGTGTTCGCCGCTGAGCGCCGCCGCCTCCCCCGCGCGGGCGAGCCCGCCGGCGCGGCTCGCGCTATCGTTCGCGGCATGCCGGAGAGACCGGGGAGTGCGGAGCGGCCGTTGCGGGTGGCGATCGTCGGAGCCGGGCCGTCGGGCTTCTACACCGCGGCGGCGCTGCTGGCGGCCAAGGACGTGCACGTGGCGATCGACCTCATCGATCGCCTGCCGACCCCGTACGGGCTGGTGCGCTACGGCGTGGCGCCCGACCACCCGAAGATCAAGGAGGTGGTGCGCGTCTTCGAGCGGCTGGCACTCGACCCGCGGGTGCGCTACCTCGGCCACGTCGATTTCGGTCGCGACCTCGATCTCGACGACCTGCGGCGCCACTACGATCAGGTGGTTTTCGCGGTGGGAGGGCAGAGCGACCGGCGGCTGGGGATCCCCGGCGAAGAGCTCGCCGGCAGCCTCTCCTCGACCGCCTTCGTCGCCTGGTACAGCCGGCACCCCGACTTCCTCGACCTGCCGGTCGACTTCGCCACCCCGGCGGCGGCGGTGGTCGGCGTCGGCAACGTGGCGATCGACGTGGCCCGCGTGCTCGGCCGCGAGCCGGAGGAGCTGGCGGCGACCGACATCTCGGACGATGCCCTGGCGGCGCTGCGCGCCGGCGCGGTGCGCGACGTCCACCTGCTCGCCCGGCGCGGCCCGGTGCAGGCCAAGTGCTCGCCGGCCGAGCTCAAGGAGCTCGCCCACCTGGGTGGCGTCGACCTGATCGTCGATCCGCGCGAGCTCGAACTCGACCCGGCGAGCCAGGCCGAACTGGCCGGCGATCCCCAGGCGCGGAAGAATCTCGACATCCTGCGCGCCGCCGCCGTGCGCGGCCGCACCGGCGCGGCGCGGCGCATCCACCTGCGCTTCCTGGTCTCGCCGGTGGAGCTCGAGGGGGAGGGGGGCCGGGTGGCCGGCCTGCGCCTCGAGCGCAACCGCCTGGTCGAGGGTCCGTCCGGCCTCGCGGCGCGGGGCACGGGCGAGTTCGAGACCCTGCCGGTCGGCCTGGTGGTGCGCGCGGTCGGCTATCGCTCGCTGCCGCTACCCGCGGTGCCGTTCGACGAGCGCGGCGGCATCGTCCCCAACGCCGCCGGCCGGGTGCTCGATCCGGCGACCGGTGAGCCCCTGCCCGGCCTCTACGTCGCCGGATGGGTCAAGCGCGGCCCCACCGGCCTGATCGGCAGCAACAAACCGGACGGCGCCGAGACGGCGGCGGCGATGCTCGCCGACCTCGCC
>JAIOJQ010000154.1 GCA_019911865.1 Thermoanaerobaculia bacterium | reverse complement strand
GGTCGTCTGCACGCGCATCGGCGAGAAGCGCTGGCGCGCCGCCGGCCTCGACGTCGACGGGCGCGCCGGCAGGGCACGCACTCGCGCAGGTGGTCCTCGAGCAGCAACCGCCGCTCCGCCGTCAGTGCCCCCGCGCGATGGGCCGGCAGCAGGGCGCGGAAGCCCTCGCAGCCGCGGATCCGGTGGCTGTCGTCGCCGGTCTCGTCAGCCGGCGGGGCGGAAGTTTCGAGACGGCGCCCGACGCGGGCCAGCGCGGCGTCGAGGGTGGCGGAATCGACCGACTCGTCGCGCAGGGCGGCGACGGCTTCGTCGAGCAGGGAATCGCGCTTCATGACACTTCTCCCATCAAAGTGCCCAGGTCCTTGCGCAGACGGGCACGGGTGCGGTGCAGCAGGACGGCGACGACTCCGGTCGACACGCCGAGCAGGCCGGCGATCTCGGAGTTGGCCAGCCCTTCGAAGTAGCGCAGGGCGAACATTTCGGCGGCGCGCGGCGAAAGGCGGGCCAGCGCGAGGCGCAGGTTGCGGCGCAGCTCGGCGGTCCGCCGGGCGCGCTCGGGATCGGTGCCGGGGTCGAGCGCCGGCGGCTCGCCGGCGGCCTCGAGCGGCACCCAGCCGGCGCGATGGCGCGAGCGCAGGACGTCGAGCGCCGCGTGGACGGCCGAGCGGTGGAGGTAGCCCCCCGGGTCGGCGCCGAGGGTCTCCCCGGGCGGCCGCCGGGAGAGGCGCAGGAAGATGGTCTGCAGCACGTCCTCGGCGTCGGAAGGACTGCCGGTCACCCGCAGGGCGGCACGGTAGACCGCCTCGCCGTGGACGCGGAAACAGCTCTCGAGCCAGGCCGGATCGGCCCCCGGCGGGGCGGCGGCAGGCGCGGAGGGGATGGATTCGGGTTCGGGGGTCACCGGCGGGCTCCTCGGTCGGAAAGTGGCTCCAACCGTTACCACGCCGGACCCGGCGTGGAGTTACACCCCGGCGCCCGAATGTCCCGCCGACTCAGCCGCCGAGCGAATCGGGCGGCCGCTCGATCTCGCCGGGAGCGGTCAGGACGCGGTAGAAGCACCACCCCGTCAGCCCCCAGACGAAGACGAGCGAGACGATCAGGAAGGTCCAGCCGAGTGGCGTCATGGCTCGCTTCCCCTTTCAGTCCCCGGCCGGCTCGCGCCCGTCGACGTCGAGGCCGGCGGCGCGCCAGCGCTTCTCGCCGATGCGCGTGCAGACGACCAGCAGGATCGCGGTCGCCAGGATGAGCCCCATCGCCCCCTGGCGCAACGGCTCGTCGGCCACCGAACGCAGCCAGGCCGGGAGGTTCTGCCAGCAGAAGGCCGCGAAGACCAGCAGCAGGTAGGTCGGTGTCACGTATTTCATGATGAACCGATAGGCGCGCGGAATATGGAGATGTGCCCCCTGGTGCGCCTCCTCCACGCCGCGCTTGATGCCGAAGATCCAGCTGAAACAGATGATCTGGACCATGGCGAGAACGAAGATCAGGAAGGTGCCGACCCAGTCGTCGATGGTCGACCAGAAGATGCCGCCGCGGCTGAAGTACATGACCAGGAACGAGCCGATCACGCAGATCGAGACCATCAGCGTGGTCGAATTTCTGCGGCTCCAGCCGAGGGCCTCCTGGAAGAAGGCCAGCGAGGGCTGGTACATCGAGATCGAGCTGGTGATGGCGGCCAGGAAGAGCATCAGGAACCAGATGGCGCCGATCAGGTTGCCGAAGGCGCCCATGTGGGCGAAGACCACCGGCAGCGTGGTGAAGCCGAGGCCGAAGGTGCCGCCCTGCACGGCGCCGATCATGTTCGAGGTGCCGAGGAAGACGAACGCCGCGGTCAGCGTGATGAGGCCGCCGAAGCCGACTTCGAACAGCTCGTTGGTGGCCGACGCGGTCAGGCCCGAGAGCACCACGTCGTCCTTCTTGCGCATGTACGAGGCGTAGTTGATGATGACGCCGAAGCCGACCGAGAGGCTGAAGAAGATCTGCCCCGCCGCAGCGAGCCAGGTCTGGGGATTGGTCAGCGCCGAGAAGTTCGGGTTCCACATGTAGCCGAGGCCGTTGAGCACGCTCTGCTCGGGCAGTGCCGGGTCGGGGGTGCCGAGGGTGAGCACGCGGATCAGCACGATGACCGCGCAGACCGCCATCGTCGGCATCGCCCAGGTGACGAACTTCTCGATCCCCTTGGAGATCCCCTTGAACACCAGCCAGATGTTGATCGTGAAGGTGATCACCCAGAAGATCAGCGTGCGCATCGAGCCGCCCGCGATCACGCCGTTTTCACCCCGCCCGGTCAGGTCCGAGTAGAACTGCCCGGCGCGCGCCGTCTGCTCGGCGATCGGCGCCGCGGTGTCGACGCCGATGCCGCCGGTCAGGTACTGCCAGAAGTACCCGAGGCACCAGGCCTCGATGTACGTGTAATAGAAGGAAACGGCGAGCGGGATGAGGACGCCGATGACACCGAGGTAGCGCCCGCCGGCCCCCTTGCCGAACACCCCGAGGATCGACGGCGCCGAGTGGAACCCCTTGCGGCCGCCGTAGCGGCCCATCGTCCACTCCGCCCAGCCGACCGGAATGCCGACCAGCAGCAGGGCGATGAAGTACGGGATCATGAAGGCGCCACCGCCGTTGGCGGCCGCCTGCCCCGGGAAGCGGAGGAAGTTGCCGAGTCCGACGGCGGATCCGGCGACCGCGAGAATCACCCCGACGCGGGTCCCCCACTGCTCGTTGGCGGTCTGGTTCGACATGCGCTCTCCTCGAACGAGTCCGAAACAGGGTCCCGGCTGCCTCCCGAACGGCGAGATACCCCGGGTCCGTCAAGTGAATGCCGGCGAGACTAGCACCCCCGCCGGAGGCCGCAAAAGCGGGCCCCGCGGGTCGCCCGGCCGTCGCCCCTGTGACATAATTCCGCCCCTCGCCTGACCTTGTTTCCGATCGGCAACCAACAGAAACGGACTGGGTGCGCATGAACGTCGAGACGCTTCTCTATCTGATCCCTCTGCTCGGGGCCACCGGGCTCGTCTACACCTGGCTGAAGTCGGCCTGGGTCACTCGTCAGCCGGCCGGCACCGACCGCATGATCCGGATCGCCGCGGCGATCCAGTCCGGCGCGATGGCCTTCCTGCGCGCCGAGTACCGGGTGCTGGCGATCTTCGTGGCCGGCGTCGCAGTGCTGCTGGCCTGGTCGGGCGCCTCGCAGGCCGGCTCCTCGCCGCTGGTGGCCGTCGCCTTCGTCGCCGGGGCGCTCTGCTCGGCGCTCGCCGGGTTCATCGGCATGAAGGTGGCGACCCGGGCCAACGTCCGCACGACCCACGCCGCGCGCACCGGCCTCGGGCCGGCGCTCGAGATCGCCTTCGCCGGCGGTTCGGTGATGGGCCTCGGTGTCGTCGGCCTCGGCGTCCTCGGGCTCGGCCTCTGCTTCCTCGTCTTCTCGCGGCTGTTCGACGGCGACGTCCACCGGACGATCTCGGTGATCACCGGCTTCTCCTTCGGCGCCAGTTCGATCGCCCTGTTCGCCCGCGTCGGCGGCGGCATCTACACCAAGGCGGCCGACGTCGGCGCCGACCTGGTGGGCAAGGTCGAAGCGGGCATTCCCGAGGACCACCCGCTCAACCCGGCGACGATCGCCGACAACGTCGGCGACAACGTCGGCGACGTGGCCGGCATGGGCGCCGACCTGTTCGAGTCCTACGTCGGCTCGATCGTCGGCAGCATGGTGCTCGGCGCCGCGTTCATGGCCGGCACCCTCGCCGACGGGCGCCCCTTCGTCGAGGACGGCTTCGGCGGCCTGTCGGCGGTGCTGCTGCCGCTGCTGCTCGCCGGCGTCGGCGTGCTGACCTCGATCGCCGGCACCTTCTTCGTCCGCGTCAAGGAGGGTGGCAGCCCGCAGCGGGCGCTCAATACGGGCGAGTTCGGCTCCTCGATCGTCATGGTCGGCCTGTCGTACTTCCTCATCCGCTGGATGCTGCCGGCCAGCTGGACCTTCCAGGACGTCCTCTACGGCGGCGAGCGGACGATCACCGCGACGGGCGTCTTCTGGGCGACGGTGATCGGCCTTGTCGCCGGCCTCGCGATCGGCGCCATCACCGAGTACTACACCGGCACGGGCAAGTCGCCCGTCCTGTCGATCGCCCGGCAGTCCCTGACCGGTTCGGCGACCAACATCATCGCCGGCCTCGGCGTCGGCATGCGCTCGACCGCCTTCCCGATCCTCGTGCTCGCCGCTTCGATCATCGGCGCCTTCCACTTCGGCGGCCTCTACGGCATCGCGATCGCGGCGGTCGGCATGCTCTCGAACACCGGCATCCAGCTCGCCGTCGATGCCTACGGCCCGATCTCGGACAACGCCGGCGGCATCGCCGAGATGGCCGAACTGCCCAAGGAAGTGCGGGGCCGCACCGACAAGCTCGACGCGGTCGGCAATACCACCGCGGCGATCGGCAAGGGATTCGCGATCGGCTCGGCGGCGCTCACCGCGCTCGCCCTGTTCGGCGCCTTCATGACGGCGGCGAACCTGAAGTCGATCGACGTCTCGAAGGCCTACGTGATGGCCGGACTGTTCGTCGGCGCCATGATGCCGTTCCTCTTCTCGGCCATGGCCATGCAGGCGGTCGGCCGCGCGGCGATGTCGATGATCCAGGAGGTCCGCCGGCAGTTCAGCGAGATCCCGGCGCTCAAGGCGGCGCTCGAAGTGATGAAGCGCAACGAGGGCACGGAGCAGCACGCCTGGAGCGAGGCCGACCGGGCGACCTTCGAGGCCGCCGACGGCAAGGCCGAGTACGCCCGCTGCGTCGAGATCTCCACCCGGGCGGCGATCCGCCAGATGGTCGTCCCCGGCCTGCTCGCCGTGACGGTGCCGGTGGCGGTCGGTCTGGGCCCGAAGCTGTTCGGCCTCGACACCGGCGCCGAGATGCTCGGCGGCCTGCTCGCCGGCGTCACGGCATCCGGCGTGCTGATGGCGATCTTCCAGTCCAACGCCGGCGGCGCGTGGGACAACGCCAAGAAGATGTTCGAAGAGGGGGTCGAGATCGAGGGACGGAAGTACTTCAAGGGCTCCGACCCGCACAAGGCGGCGGTCGTCGGCGACACCGTCGGGGATCCGTTCAAGGACACCTCGGGCCCGTCGCTCAACATCCTGCTCAAGCTGATGTCGGTCATCGCGCTGGTCATCGCGACGATGCTCTGAGGCCGCCCGCCGCGGCCGCTTCCCGAAGGCCCCGGCTCGCCGGGGCCTTTTTCGTCGGTGCAGGGAGTTCGGAGGTCCGCATGTCGCAAACGAGGCCGGGCTGGGACGAGTACTACCTGGGAATCGCGCGCGCGGTGGCGGCGCGCGCCAGCTGCCTGCGTCGGCAGGTGGGGGCGGTCGTGGTGGTCGACAACGCGATCATCGCCACCGGCTACAACGGCACGCCGATCGGCGTGCGCAACTGTTCGGACGGCGGCTGCCCGCGCTGCGCTTCGGACGCGCCGGTGGGCGCCGGTTACGACGCCTGCATCTGCGTGCACGCCGAGCAGAACGCGATCGTCTTCGCCGCGCGACACGGCAACGCCACCCAGGGCGGGGTCCTCTACACGACGCTGCGCCCCTGCTTCGGCTGCGCCAAGGAGGCGATCCAGGCCGGCATCCGCCGCATCGTCTTCGCCGAGCCCTTCGCCTACGCGAGCGAGCTCGAGGAGGTCTACCGCCGGCTGATCGAAGAGGCGGGCGTGGACCTGCGACACGTCCCGGCCTGAAGCCGGCTCACCAGGCGGCGAGCTCGCGCGCCGCCGCGACGAGGCGGGTGGCGCCCGGGGCGAGGGCCTGTTCGAGCACCCGCGAGTACGGGCTCGGGCGATCCGGGAAGGCGACGCGACGGATCGGCGCATCCAGCCAGGCGAAGGCGGCGTCGGCGATGCGCGCCGCGACTTCGCCGCCGAAGCCACCGGTCTCCTGCGCCTCGTGGACGACGATGACGCGTCCGGTCTTGCGGGCCGAGGCGAGCACCGTCTCCGCGTCGAACGGCACCAGCGTGCGCAAGTCGACCACCTCGGCCGAGATCCCTTCGCCGGCGAGCACCTCGGCCGCCTCGAGCGCCGTCCAGACCTGCGTCCCCCAGCCGATCAGCGTCAGGTCGCTCCCCTGGCGCGCCACCCGCGCCCGGCCGAGCGGGGTCAGTGCCTCGCCTTGCGGCAGCCGTTCCTTGATCCGGCGGTAGAGATACTTGTTCTCGCAGAAGATGACCGGGTTGGGATCGCGAATCGCCGCCTTGAGCAGTCCCTTGGCGTCGGCGGCGGTCGCCGGACAGACGACCTTGAGTCCGGCGACGTGGGCGAACCAGGCTTCCGGGTTCTGCGAATGGAACGGCCCGGCGCCCACCCCGCCGCCGGCCGGCAGGCGGATGACCACCGGGCAGGGGCGCTCGAAGCGGTAGAACAGCTTGGCGAGCACGTTGACGATCTGATTGAAGCCGCAGGCGACGAAGTCGGCGAACTGCATCTCGACCACCGGACGCCAGCCGAGCAGTGCCGCACCGGCCGCCAGCCCCAGCGTTCCCGATTCGGAGATCGGCGTGTCGAGCACCCGCGCCGGCCAGCGGGCATGCAGCCCGCGGGTGACGCGAAAGGCGCCCTCGAAGGCGCCGATGTCCTGGCCGAGCAGGATCACCGACGGGTCGCGCTCCATCTCCTCGAGCAGCGCCTCGCGCAGCCCCTCGAGGTAGGTGATCTCCCCCTCGCCCACCGGCTCGCTGGGCGCGCCGGTGAACGCGGCCATCGCCGCGGGTCCCTCGGCCGTCGCCGCGACCCGGACGGTGGAGACTGCGGTGTCGTCGAGATCGGCCGCGGCCGACCGGGTGGCCAGCAGCGGCGGGCCGTCCTGTTCGGCGAAGACCGGACGGAAAGCGACCGCCGGGTCGGGATGCGCGGCCGCGAGCGCGTACTCGATCGCCCGCTCGACCAGGTCGCGGGCGCGTGCGTCGAGGCGCGCGCGGCGCTCGGCGTCCAGCGCCCCGTCGGCCTCGAGGCGGCGGGCATAGGCGGGGACCGGATCCAGCGCCTGGTAGATCGCCAGCTCGTCGGGAGGCACGACCTTCATCGAGCCGTCCCCTTCGGCGTGTCCGCGCAGGCGCCCGACCATCGCCTCGAGCAGCGTCGGTCCCTTGCCGGTGCGCGCCCGCGCCACCGCGCTTTCGAGCGCCTTGACCATCGCCTCGGGGTCGTTGCCGTCGACCGTCTCGGCCGGAATGCCGTAGCCGACGCCGCGATCGGAGAGCTGCAGGCAGGCGTACTGCTGGCGCGCCGGCGTCGAGAAGGCGTAGCGGTTGTTCTCGACGACCAGCACCAGGGGCAGCTTCCAGACCGCTGCCAGGTTGAGCGCCTCGTGGAAGTCGCCGGTGGAGGTGCCCCCCTCGCCGATGAAGTTGATCGCCACCCGGTCGGTGCCCGCCTTCTTGAGCGCGAAGGCACAGCCGGCCGCCACCGGGATCATCGCGCCCAGGTGGCTGATCATGCCGACGTGCAGGATGCCGGCCGCGGGGTCGAAGTGCCCGTAGTGGTAGGAGCGCTCGATGCCGCGCGAGAAGCCCTCGTCGCGCCCGAGCACCTGGCAGGCGAGGCGCCTCAAGAGCAGCTCCGGCTCGGGCCGTCGCCCGTCCGGCTCGCCGAGGCTCTCGCCGGGGAAGCAGCGCGCAGCGTCGAGGTAGAGGGCGAGAATGGCGCCGACGTCGCGATGCAGCGAGCAGAGAACGTCGCCCGGCTCGAGTGCCAGGCCCGCGGGAACGGTGATCGCCTCGTTGCCGATGGCGCTGTACCACTTGGCGACCCGACCGGTGAGCAGCAGCGACTCGAACCGCGCGTCGAACTCGCGGGTGAGCTTCATCAAGGCGTAGCGACGGACGCGGTCGTGCGATTCGGACATGGAAGGCGGCTCTCCGGGCGGGCAAGTCTACGGTTCGCCCGCGCGCAGCGGCAAGCGAAGCGGCGTCAGCGCCCGCCCAGCTTGAGCGCCCGGAGGCGCTGCTCGAAATGACCGCGCTGGGGGTGGTCGGGCGCCATCTGCAGAACGATGCGCAGCGTCATCTCCGCCTCGGCCACCTTGCGCTGGTCGAGGAACGTCTCGAGCTGGCGAACTCCCTGCTCGACCCCGAGCTGCCGGCGGTAGATGTCCTCGAGGCGGGAGATCTCGGAGATCAACTGCTGCGGACGGGGGCTGTCGGGAGCCATGTGCTCCAGCTCGAGCGCGACTTCGCGAGCCGCCATGTAGTCGTGCGCCTGGATGCGTTCGCGGTAGCGACGCTCGAACTCCTGGGTGCGGACCTCGCGGTCGGCGAGCGCGGCGATGTCGGCGATGCGCAGGCGATACGTCTCGACCGACACCCGCGCCAGGCCACTGCCGGCGAGCCGCTCGAGCTCCTGTTCGGCCTCGCGCAGCCGCTTGCCGTCGATGAGCTGTTCGATTCGATCGCGGCGGCGATCGACCTCGGCCGACAGCCGCGTGCGCGCCTCCGCCTCCTCGACCTCGGCGCGGAAGGCGTCGGCCAGCCGATGCGCCGGGTCGGCCTTCTCGACCTCCTCGGCCTTGCGCCGCGCGCCGGCGAGATCGCCCTGGGCGAGCGCCTGTCGCCCGGCCTCGAGCGCCGTCTGGGCGCGTTTGAGCTGCTCGACCTCTTCGCCGATCAGCCCGACCCAGGCCTCGTAGTCGGCCCGGCGCGGGTGATTCGGCATCAGCTCGAGCAGCGTGTCGAGGGCGAACCGCGCCAGGGACTGCTTGTGCTCGCGAATGTACTTGTCGAGCAGCTTCTCGGCCTCCGCCACCCGGGCCCGCTGCGCCTCCGCTTCGGCCTCCCGCGCTGCCGCGGCCGGCGCCGGGCCGACTACGAGGCCTGGGTC
>JAIOJQ010000153.1 GCA_019911865.1 Thermoanaerobaculia bacterium | reverse complement strand
TCCGGCGGCAGGTCGACGCAGAGGATGCCGTCGACGCCCGAGGCGGCGGCGTGCTCGGCGAGGCGGGCGACGCCGTAGCGGTGGATCGGGTTGAAGTAGCTGAACAGGACGATCGCCACGTCGGTGCGCGCGCGCAGGCTCGCCACCGTCGCCAGGATCCTCTCGAGCGTCGTGCCGGCGGCGAGCGCCCGCTCCGCCGCGGCCTGGTTCACCGGGCCGTCGGCCATCGGGTCCGAGAAGGGGACCCCGAGCTCCACCACGTCCGCTCCCGCCTCGGCGAGCGCCACCACGAGGTCCGTCGTCGTCGCGAGATCGGGATCCCCGGCCATCAGGAAGGGGACGAAGGCCGCGCGCTTCTCCTTGCGCGCCCGCTCGAACGCCCGCGCGATGGCGCCGCGCTCCCGCCGCAGCCGCCTCATCGGTCGCCTCCGGCGTCGCGCACCGCCGCCACCGGCGCGCCGTGCGCCGCGTCCCAGGCGAGCACCGAGTCGAGGTCCTTGTCGCCGCGCCCCGAGAGATTCACCAGCAGCAGGTGCTTCTTCGACAGCCGCGGCGCCCGCTTCACCGCCTCGGCGAGGGCGTGCGCGCTCTCGAGCGCCGGCAGGATCCCCTCCGTGCGCGCCAGGAGGTGGAAGGCCGCGACCGCCTCGCGGTCGGTGGCGCTGGTGTACTCCACCCGCCCGAGCGCCGCCAGCGCCGCGTGCTCCGGGCCGACTGCCGGGTAGTCGAGCCCCGCCGAGACCGAGTGCGTCGGCGAGATCTGCCCGTGCCGGTCCTGCAGCACCCGCGTGCGCGTGCCGTGCAGCACGCCGACCTCGGCGCCGTGGCGGGCGAAGCGCGCCGCGTGCTTGCCGGATCCCGGGCCGGTGCCGCCGGCCTCGACCCCGACCAGGCGGACGCCGCGGTCGTCGAGGAAGGCCGAGAAGAGCCCGATGGCGTTCGAGCCGCCGCCGACGCAGGCGATCGCGACATCCGGGAGCTTGCGCCCCGCGACCTCCTTCACCTGCCGCCGCGCCTCCTCGCCGATCACCCGGTGGAAGTCGCGCACCATGCGCGGGAACGGGTCGGGGCCGAGCACCGAGCCGAGCAGGTAGTGCGTCGTGCGGACGTTCGTCACCCAGTCGCGCATCGCCTCGTTGATCGCGTCCTTGAGCGTCCGGCTGCCGCTCGACACCGAGACCACGTCGGCGCCGAGCAGGCGCATCCGCTCGACGTTCGGGCGCTGCCGCCGGATGTCCTCCTCGCCCATGTAGACCGTGCACTCGAGCCCGAGCAGCGCCGCCGCGGTGGCGGTCGCCACCCCGTGCTGGCCGGCCCCCGTCTCGGCGACCACCCGGCGCTTGCCCATCGTCACGGCGAGCAGCGCCTGGCCGAGCGCGTTGTTGATCTTGTGCGCGCCGGTGTGCAGCAGGTCCTCGCGCTTGAGCAGGATGCGCGCCCCGCCGAGCTCGGCCGACAGGCGGTCGGCCGGCCAGAGCGGCGTCGGCCGCCCGGCGTAGCGGGTCTGCAGCTCGGCGAGGCGCCGCTTGAAAGCACGGTCGCGCGCCGCGCGGTCCCAGGCGCGCGCCAGCTCCTCGACCGGCGCCATCAGCGTCTCGGGGACGAAGCGCCCGCCGAACTCCCCGAACCGCCCGGCCCGGTCGGGCCAGAACTCCGGCTTCTCGATCCCCGCGCGTCGCGCCACCGTCACCTCCCCACCGCCTCGCCCAGGGCGTCGAACAGTCGCTTCATCTTCTCAGCATCCTTCACTCCGGGCGCCGACTCGACGCCCGAGGCTACGTCGACGCCGCGCGGCCCTCGCGGCGAGCGGCGCGCCGAGCTCCACTCCCAGGCCACGCCGCTGCCGCCGCGCCTTGCGCCGGCGGAGGGTGACTCGAGGAGAAAAGCAAATACAGAGACGTTCTGTTGAAGGAACAAAACACTGCCCGGGCGTTCGCGAGTGGATCCGGCCTCCGCGGTCGTTCGGGCGTACGTTCCGGCGCCGAGCGTACGCAGTGCGCGAGGCGCGTAGCGTGCCACGACCTCGTCCGGCTCGTCGCCGTGCAGCTGGACCAGGTCGAGGCCGGTGCGCGCGACCACCTCGTCGATCCACGCCGGCGCCTGGTCGACGAAGACACCGGCGATCCGGACCGCACCGCTCGCCTGGCGCGCCGCGTCGGCGATCTCGCGCGCCCGGCCGAGGTCGGCGACCCGGCGCGGCGAGCGCGGCCAGAAGTTGAGGCCGACGAAGCCGGCGCCGAGTCGGGCGGCGAGCGCCGCGTCTTCCGGCCGGGTGACGCCGCAGATCTTGATCCAGGGCGCCGGCGCGACGCTCATGCCAAGAGCTCCCGCAGCTTCGCCGCCGGGTCGTCCGCCAGCAGCAGGCTCTCGCCGACCAGGAAGGCGTCGAAGCCGGCCGCGGCGAGGCGGTCGACGTCGGCGCGCGTGGCGATGCCGCTTTCGGCGACCCGCAGCGCCCCGGCGGGAAGGCGCGGCGCCATCGCGATCGAGCGCTCGAGGGTGACGTCGAAGGTGCGCAGGTCGCGGTTGTTGACCCCGACCAGCTCCCATGCCGCCTCGCCGAGCCGCGCCAGGTCGGACGCGTCGTGGGTCTCGATGAGCGGCACCAGGCCGCGGCGGCGCGCTGCCTCCGCCCGGGCGGCGAGCTCGTCGCGGGCACAGAGGGCGGCGACCAGCAGAATCGCCTCGGCACCGGCCGCGGCCGCCTCGTCGAGCTGGCGCTCGCAGACCACGAAGTCCTTGGCGATCACCGGCAGCCCCGAGGCGCGCGCGCAGCGCGCCAGCAGCTCCCACGAGCCGAAAAAGTAGTCGGGCTCGACGACCACCGACAGGCAGGTAGCGCCGGCGGCCGCGTAGGCCGCCGCCTGCCGCTCCGGGTCGAAGCGCCCGGCGAGCGAGCCCAGCCGCGGCGAACCCATCTTCACCTCGGCGATTACCCCCCGCCCCCCCGCCACCGCGCGCGCGCGCAGCGCCGCGAGGAATCGATTGGCGGCCACCTGCGGTCCGCCGAGCGAAGGCAAAGACAAAGGACTTTTTGTTAGAGGCAAAGACGAAAGGCTTCCATTGAAGGGGGGCGCGGTGGGGGGTTCGCCCTTGGCGAGGCCGTAGCGCTCGCGGCGCTTCGCCACGATGCGGGCCAGCAGGTCCGGCAGCGCTCCGCTCACCACCGACCTCCCGCGGCCCGTTCCCGGCCAGCCCGCAGGGCTGGCCCCCAAACCGCCGCGAGGCGCCCGTGGCTCACCGGAACGCCCTCAGCTGCTCGAGCTTGGCGCGCGCGGCGGTTTGGGGGCCAGCCCTGCGGGCTGGCCGGGAACGGGCCGCGGGAGGTCGGTGGTGAGCGGAGCGCTGCCGGACCTGCTGGCCCGCATCGTGGCGAAGCGCCGCGAGCGCTACGGCCTCGCCAAGGGCG
>JAIOJQ010000152.1 GCA_019911865.1 Thermoanaerobaculia bacterium | reverse complement strand
GTGCGCGGTGCCGCTTCGCGGCGTGCCGCACCGGTCGCGGCCGGAGGGGCCGGCGGCGCCGGGCGCTGGCGATTTGCGAGAAAGGCGCCGAGCCCGGCCACCAGGACGATGCCCGCCGACCCGCCTGGCTCGCGGCGGCGGGCATCGTCCTGGTGGCCGGGCTCGGCGCCTTTCTCGCAAATCGCCAGCGCCCGGCGCCGCCGGCCCCTCCGGCCGCGACCGGTGCGGCACGCCGCGAAGCGGCACCGCGCACGGTCCTCGTCCGGCTGTCGTCCGGTACCCCGCTCTGGATCACCCTTTCCGATGCACCAAGGAGATTCGAACCATGAACCGAGGCCTGAGCCGAATCCGTCGCATCGCAATCCTCCTGCTGGCGACCGCTGCGTTGGCGGCGCCCCGCGCCAGGGCGAAGCCGGCGACCCCGGACGAGCCGTCGATCCGCGTCCGCTACGCGGTCGTGGTCGGCGCGCGCGGCGACGCACCCCTGCCGACCCTCGGCGAGGCACTCTCCGACCGCCAGCTGGCCGACTACCTGACCGGCTGGGATCCCCACTCCGACAACCCCGAGATCCAGCGCATCTTCGCCCTGCGCGGGCTGTCGGAAGTCCTGCGGCAGGCGGCGGTCCTCCCCGGCCAGGGGGGGCAGGTCGAAGGAGGAACACGGATCAACGGGGTCCCCTGGCACGTGGCGCTCGCCGTCCGGCCGGACCGCGATGCGGCGCTCTTCAGTGTCGAGATTCGCCGCTCCGGCGAGCTCGTCTCGTCACCGCGAGTGCGCGGCCCCTGGGGAGAAAAGACGATCGTCTCCAGCACGGAGCGAGACGCGGGCCAATTCGTCTTCCTCGTCGTCGAGGCCGACCGCGAAGCGGCTCCGACCGGGACGCCTCCGTCGGCTCCCGGGGCCGCGGCGGAAGCGGAGTTTCCACGCTTGCGCGAGCGCTTCCAGCCCGTCTACCCGGCCGAGGCGCTGGCCGCAGGGCAGGGCGGGCACGTCCTGGTGCGGATCGTCGTCGACGAGCGGGGGAGTGTCGCCGAAGCCGCGATCCAGCGCAGCCTGGCTCCCGAGTTCGATCAGTCGGCGCTCGAGGCGGTGCGACGCTGGCGCTTCGATCCGGCGCGAGTCGCGGGGCGGCCGGTGCGCAAGGAGATGATGATCACGATCAACTTCGTGCCCGACGGCGAGAGGACGAAGGGCGAAGCGGACTGAACGCTGAAGCGGCGCTGGCGGCACGGGCGGAGATGAGGCAGGATCGGCCGCGTGCCGCCGCGCCGACCGCTGCTCCTGATGCTCGCCTCGGCGCTCTGCTTCGCCGCCATGGCCCTGGCGGCGAAGCTCGCATCGCGCACCCTGCCGGCCGCCGAGATCACCCTCATCCGCTTCGCCATCATGTTGCTGCCGCTGGCGCTGGTGCCGGGCTGGCGGCGCGAGGCGTTGACCTTTCGGCGGCTCGACCTGCTGATCTACCGCGGTGTGTTCGGTGGCGTCGCAGTGCTCCTCTACTTCTTCGCCATCGCGCACGTGCCGGTCGGGGTCGCCACGCTGCTCAACTACTCGTCACCGATCTTCAGCGTCCTCTTCGCCGCCGTCTTTCTCGGCGAGCGCGCGGACACCCGGCTCTTCGTCCCCTTCGTCGTGGCTCTCGCCGGGGTCTACCTGGTCTCGACCGGACGGGCCGATTTCGCCGGAGCGCCGAGCTGGGGGCGCTGGGAGTTGGTCGGGCTCGCTTCGGCCGTGCTCTCGGGAGCCGCCGTGGCGGCGATCCGGGCCGCGCGGCGCAGCGAGAGCTCGTGGGCGATCTACGGCAGCTTCTCGATCTTCGGGCTGGTGGTGGCGGCGCCGTTCGGCCTGCCGGGTCTGCGTGCGCCCACCGCGATGGAGTGGCTGCTGCTCGGTGCGGTCGGCGGGCTCTCGATCGCCGCCCAGCTGCTGATGACCTACGCCTACCGCTGGGTGACCAATCTCCAGGCGGGGGTGCTGGCGCAGGTCACGGTCGTGCTGTCGCTAGGTGCCGGCGCGCTCTGGCTGGGCGAGGAGTTGACCGCGCGAGCGCTGGCCGGTTGCGTCCTGACGCTCTCCGGAGTTCTGGGCGTCGTCTGGCTGCAGGCGACCCCGCGGGCGGTGGAATAGCTCCGGGGAGAGCCCGTCTGGCATCATGCGCGGATGGCGGTGCGCGCCCGGGAGGCGGGTTGGCTCGGCCGGGTCGGGCCGGCGACGACGGTGCTGCTGGGCGGCTGGGGGGTCGGGCAGCTGGCGCGCGACTGGATCCTGCCGACGGCGTGGCTCTTCTACGTGCCGTCACTGCTCTGGGCACTGGCACTCGCGCTGGTCGCCGTGATGCGTCGCTGGCGCGGTGTGCCTTCTCTGGGGGCGGCTCTCGCGATGCTCGCGCCGCTCGCCGCCGGACTGCTGGGAGAGCATCGGTGGGGCGCTGTGCCCGCTGGCGCGGCAACCCGTTCCGGGTCCCGCGTCACCCTGGTCCACTGGAACATCTCGGGCGGCTGGCGCGACGCCGAGCGGCAGCTGGCGACGGTGCGCGGGCTCGAGCCCGACCTGATCGTGCTTTCGGAGGCCAATGAGAGAGCTGCGGGACCCTACGTTTCGGCACTCGACGGGTTCGAGGTCCGATCGCTGGGCGGGCTGACGATCGCCGCCCGCGGCGCGGTTTCTGTCGAGTGGCTCGATCGCCGGCGCGAGGTCCAGACCGTCCTGGCGCGATGTCGCGTCGACCGAACGGAGCTTTCGATTCTCGCCGTGAACCTGACCTCGGCCTTGACGGTTCCCCGTGCACCGTTGCTCGACCAGGTCCTCGCGCGCATCCGCGAACGGCGCCCCGACCTGGTGGTCGGCGACTTCAACGCGCCGCGGCGATCCCGCGCGCTTTCGCGTCTGCCAGCGGGCTGGCGCCATGCCTACGTCGAAGCGGGGCGCGGATGGTCGGCGACCTGGCCGCAGCCGGCGCCGATGCTGGCGATCGACCAGCTGCTGGTCGGCCCGCGCTTGCGGGTGACCGGTTACCAGCTCCTGCCGGGGCCGGGCACCGATCACCGCCTCCAGGTCGCCGAGCTCGAAGCGCCTCCGGCGGCGTCCCGCTGACCGGCTCGAGTCGTCAGGGCGCCGAGGTCGACCAGACCGTGAGGTCGCCGGTTTCGAAGTCGTCCTGGAACAGGAATTCGGGATCGGGGACGTGCATGACGATGCAGTGGAAGACGCCGGCCAGCCCGACGAGGGCGTCGGCGTCGATCGGCACGATCTGTCTTCCCGGGAAGGCCTGGGCGAAGACGGCGGCGGCCTGCTGGTTCTCGAGCGGGTAGGCCGTGTAGGCGGGAACCAGGACGACGTCGTTGAGGACGACGGCATTGGTGTAGGTGTAGTGGGTGTCGTCCGGGAATCCCGGATTCCAGCCCGGCGTGCGCAGCACGGTGTAGCCGCGCGAGAGCAGCTCGGTGACGGCGTTCTCGGTGATCGTGTGCGGTGCCCCGTCCCCCGGCGGATACTGGCCGACGATCGCCACCCGGTCGCGCACCGGCAGCAGCCACATGTCGATGTGCCGGGTCGAGTCGTAGCTCGTCGGAAAGCCGGGCCAGATGGTCAGATCGAGATTCTGGTAGGCGGCATAGAGGTCGACGACGTCCTGCTCGCTGAGCCCCGGGTTCTCGTCGAGCACCAGCTCGGTCATGAACGCCTCGCCGTCGCCGAGGAGGTGGAAATTGCCGCCGCCGTGGACCAGCGGCAGGTCGTAGCGGGCGAGCGACCAGGCGTTGGCCACCGCCACCGGGACGAGGTCGTCCTGCGGCCGCGGCCGGTTGTAGACGTGGTCGACGATCGCCGCGGCGCCGTCCTCCTCGATGAAGCGCGGGCCGTAGTCGCGGATCCAGACCGAGTTGGTCGGCGCGGTCAGGAACTCGATCCGGGCGAGATCCGCTCCGGCGGTCCCGAGGATCGAAGCCGCCGAAGCCTGCTGGGACGACCCGGAAACGACGACGAAGACGCGCGCCTCGGGGTCGCCCGTCGTCACGGCCACCGCGATCGCCGTGAGCTCCTGGTTGAACGATCCCCAGCGGATCAGCAGTCCGCGGTTGCGCGCATACTCGGGCCGGGTGTGCACCGCGCCGGCAGGCGGCGCGAGCAGGAACGGCGGCGGCGCCACCGGCCGCTCGCCGGCGTCGAAGCCGCGCCGCAGGCGGACCGGGTCGTCGTCGGCGATCGTGGCGAGGAAAGCCGGGTCGGGGAGGCGGACCGGCAGCCGGCCGCGGCGTCTCACCGGCCGGTCCAGGCGGCGGGGCGCTTGTCGAGGAAGGCGCGCACCCCCTCCTCCTTGTCGGCGGACGAGAAGCAGAGGCAGAAGAGGTCGCGCTCGTAGAGCAGCCCCTCCTCGATCGGCAGCCGGTCGGCGGCGCGTACCGCCTCCTTGGCCACCTTGAGCGTCAGCGGGCTCTTGCTGGCGATGCGCGCGGCGAGCTCGAGAGTCTTGGCGCGCAGCTCCTCGTGCGGTATCACCAGGTCGACCAGACCGATCTGCGCCGCCTCGGCGGCAGCGATCCGGTCGCCGGAGAGGATCAGCCGCATCGCCTGTCCGCTGCCGACCAGGCGCGGCATGCGCTGCGTGCCGCTGCCGCCGGGGATGAGGCCGAGGTTGATCTCGGGCTGGCCGAAGGAGGCCTTGTCGGAGGCGACGCGGATGTCGCACGACATCGCCAGCTCGCAACCGCCGCCCAGGCAGTAGCCGTTGATCATGGCGATCACCGGCTTCGGATAGGAGGCCATGACGTCGAAGATGCGCGGGCTGCGCATCGCGTGGCGCTGGTCGAACGGCGAGCGGCCGGCGAACTCGCCGATGTCGGCGCCGGCGATGAACGCCTTCTCCCCGGCTCCGGTCAGCACGACGACGCCGATGCCGTCGTCCTCGGCGATCCGGTCGAGGGCGGCCAGCACGTCGGCCCGCACCCCTTCCGACAAGGCGTTCATCTTGTCGGGGCGGTTGATGGTCAGGATCGCGACGCGACCCGACTGCTCGAAGAGAACGGAATCTCCCACGTGAGGCCCTCCTGGTGTGGTGAGGAATCGAAGCGGGGCCCGCAGTGGGTCCCGTTCGATTCTCGGGCGGCGCCGGCGGCCGAGTCAACTGCTGGCCGGGTGGGGCGGCGCGATGCTAGCGTGCCGGCGAATGAGCCGCATTCCGCTCCGCGAGGCAGTCGACGTCGGCTTCGTGCTCGTGCTCTCCCGTCGCAGTCAGCCCGGCCGCGCCCTGGCGCGCCTGGGCGGCCTGATCGACGGCATGGGGAGCTCGCGGGTGGCCACCCTCCTGGTCGACCGCGGGGCGGTGCGCCACCGGATCCTGCGCCGTCTCGCGCCGGGCTCCTGGTGGGGCCGCAAGCCCTTCGATCTGGAGCTCGAGATTGCCGCCGCCGGGTTGCGCCGCCTGCACCGGCGGTACCTGCCCAACCTGCTCGTCGTCGCCACCGACGCGCTGCTCGACCGCGAGGATCGCGACCTCGACTGTCTCGACCGCTATGCGCTCGACTTTGCCCGCGACACCGGGCGGACGCTGGCGTTCTGGGAAGCCGTGCCGAGCGGGGAGCCCGCCCGCTCGCCGGCCGGAGCGGGAGTACCCGGGCTGGCGCGCGACGTCGTCGTCGTGCCGATCGCCGGAGTCCGCCGGCGGATCCTCGCGGTCGGCGAGTTGCGCACGCTGTGGGACGAGCCGGACCCGGCCGGCTGCCTCGACCTGCGGACGATCCGCCGGCTCGGCCAGGCCGGGATCGAGCCGCGGCGGCTGTCCGCCGGACTGATCGCCTCGCTCGCCGGGCCGGCCGAACTCGCGCCGGCGCGGGTCGAGCCGGCCGAGCTGCGGGCGTCGGTCGATTCGGCGGAGTTCCCGGAGACGATCCGCCACGGCGACCTGCTGCCGGTGCGCGTCGTCGGCTGGGTGAGCTCGTCGCCGCCGGTCCGCGAGGTGGAGGTGCGTGCCGGCCTCTCTTCGGTGACCGTGCCGGTGGCGGTGCACCGGCCCGACGTCGTCGCGGCGTTCGGTGGCGTGCGCGAGGAGGTCTGCGGCTACGACGTGGCGGCCGAGCTCGGCCCCTTCGCGCCGGGGAGCTATGCGGTCACCTTTACCGCCGCCGCGGCCGGCATCCGCCAGACGCTCGGTTCCTTCCAGGTCGGCGAGCGGCTCGAAATCGTCGAGGTCGAAGTCCTCGCCCCGGAGGCACCGCTCGCCGACGGCACGACGCCGCTGGCGATCCGCGGTCGGGTGCTCGCCTCCGGCGCGGCGCTCATCGAGCTGCGGGTGGGCGACGCGCCGGTCGACGAGCTGGCGATCTCGCGCGCCCCGGGTGGTCGGGCGGGCGAACCGGAGCGGGTCGACTTCCGTGCAGGCGTGACGCTCGCCGGGCCGGTGGATGGGGTCTACGTCGAGGCCCGGGTGACCGACGACGGGGGGCGCACGGCAGAGCGGCGAGCTCCCGTGCACGTGGCGGCGGGGACCGGTTCGTCCGTGCGCTGGGGCGAGCGTCGCATCGGGGCCTTCGATCCGGCCCGTGGAGCGACTCCGGTGCAGCTCGAAGGCCTGCTGTTCGCCGCCCGGGCCGGCGAACGGCTCGAACTGCGCCGCCAGGGTGTCGCGGTCGCGTCGCTGGCGCTGGTGCCGTGGGAGGGCGGGCGCGACGAGGTGCGGCCGGCGACCTTTGCACTGCGCGGCGAGATTCCCGGCGTGCCGGCCGGGGAGGCGACCTTCGAGCTCGCGGCGGTGCGGGCGGCGGAGGTGGTGCCGCTCGATCGCTGGAGCGAGGCCGTGCCGGAGGTCGAGGCGGGGCTCGAAGTGTCGACGGTCGACGCGACGCCGGTCGGGGCCGGCGACGCGCGCCTGGTCGTCGAGGGGCGGCTGCGGGGTGCCACCGGGATCGACGCGCTGCTCCTCTACGTCGACGGCACGCTGCGCGCCCGCCTCGGAGCCGAGTGGCTCGAGCCGGCTTCGGCCTTCGAGGGGGTCGCCGCCGACCACCATTTCTTCCGCTTCGACTCGACGATCCCGCTCGCCGCCGGGGACCATCGCCTGGAGGTGCGAACTCGCCGCGGCCTGACCGAGCGCAGCGCGGCGCGGCGGGATCTGCGTTTCGACCGGGAAGCGGCCGGCAGCGAGGTACGGCTGCTCAGCGCCGATCTCGATCGCCTGGTGAGAGCCCGCGAGACGCCGGTCTGGGCGCGCCTGGCGATCGCCGGCACCGTCGTCGGCGGGCAGGCGGGCGACACGGTCGACCTCCATCTCGACGGGCGACCGGCGGGGCAGTCGCCGGTCGCGGCCGACGGCGGATTCGCGCTGATCGCCCATCCGCGGGAGGCCGGGATCCGCGCCGGCGAGCTGTCCGTCCGGCGGGGAGCGACGCGGCTGCTCGCCTCGCCGGTCTTCCACATCGCGCCGCGGCCCCTGCGCGTGCCGGCTGCCGCGACCGGGCAGCTCGAGGCGGTGCTGGCGCGTCTGCTGCCCGCGTCCTCCCTGTCCGTGCTGCCCGCCGAGAGCACGCTGCAGGCGCTCTTCGAAAGTGAGCCCGGGGCGATCGGCGAGTTCCGGCGCACCCTGGCGCGCCTGGATCGCGACACCCGGGACGCCGAGCACCACCCGGGCGAGGTCCTCGTCGACCCGCCGCCGGCCGCGGCGCGGCCGCTGCGCGTCCTGTTCGCGGCGTGGGAGCCCCCCTGCTCGCTGCACGGCGGCGGCGTCGCCATCCGCAACACGCTGCGCGCCCTCGGCCCGCGGCACGAGATCACCCTGATCCACACCACCGCGCCCGGTGAGGAGGGGCTCTCGGAGGAGGTGCGCCCGTGGGTGCGCGAGCTCCTGGCGGTGCGGCGGGAGTGGCGACCCCCGAACCTCGACCCGGGCATCGGCGTGCCGCCGGCCTTCGCCTGGAGCTACAGCCCGGGGTACCGCGAGGCGATCGAAGGCGAGATGGCGACCGGGCGCTACGACCTGTTCAACGGCGACTTTCTGCGCACGGCGCTGCACTCGAACGTCGCCGATGGCCCCTCGATCGGCGTCACCCACGAGGTCGAGAGCTTCGCCGCGGCGATGACGGTACCCGAGCAGTTCGACTCGCCGGATGATGCGGCGCGCTGGCTGGGGCGCTTCCTGCGCAGCCTGCACTTCGAGGCGATCTTCGCCCCGCAGCGGTTCTCGGACTACGTCACGGTGACCGAGCCCGAGGCGAGGTTTCTCGCCCGCCTGCTGCCGTCGCGCCGGCTCTTCGTCAGCCCGATTCCGATCGATACCGAGGCGCTCGGCGCGGTGGCCCGCCTGCGCAGCCCGGCGCCGACGCCACTCTTCCTCTTCTTCGGCAACTTCGTCCACCCGCCCAACCGCGAGGCCGCGCGGTTGCTCGCCGAGGAGATCGCGCCACGGGTCGAGGCGCGGCGGCCCGGCTGCCGCTTCGTCATCGCCGGTTCGAACCCGCCGGCGTCCCTGGTGGCGCGCGAGGGGCTGCACGGCGTGCACGTCCCCGGCTTCGTCCCCGATCTGGCCGAGCTGACGGCGACCTGCACCGCCGTCCTGGCGCCGATCTTCCAGGGCGCCGGCATGCGGGTGAAGCTGCTCGAGGCGATGGCGGCGGGCTGTCCGGTCGTCTCCACCTCGCTCGGCTTCTCGGGGATCGAAGGAGAGTCCGGGCGGGACTGGCTGCGCGCCGATTCGGTCGACGCCTTCGTCGACACCGCCCTGCGCCTCGCCGCCGAGCCGGCGCTCGGCGAGGCCCTGGGCCGCGCCGGCCGGCAGCTGACCGCGCGCGTCTACGGCATCGAGGCGCAGGGGGAGCGGCGCGAGCGGATCTGGATGGCGGCGCTGCGGGCCTTCGAGACGGGCGGCGGCGTCAGCTGAGCGGCGCGGTCGAGGCGCCGCCCCGCCGCGAGGCGCACATAGCGAGCCCCAGCCAGAGCGCCCCGGCAAGGCTGGCACCGAGCAGGAAATTGGCCGCCACCAGGTGGCGCGTCGGTTCGGTCGGTCCGTCGGCGGCGAATTTGAAACCGGCTTCGAGCAGGGCACCGGCGGCGGTGAGCGCGACCAGCCGTCCGGTCGCCGTCAGGCGTGGATCGCCCAGGCGGCGAACTGCGAGGCCGGCCGGGATGGCGATCAGGCACCAGGCGAGGAAGCCGGCGCCGCGCGGGAACCAGCGGCGCTGCCACTCCCCCCAGAGATTCCAGGTGCGGCGCGGCGGCGGGCCGGGAGCGTCCTCGGCCAGCAGATTCCGCCGGCGGACCGAAGTCCGATCGAGGATTCCGGTGGCCGCCAGGGCGGCGCGCGGCAGCAGCGCCGGTTCGCGGGCGAGCATGCGCAGGACCTGGAAATGGTCGATGCGATCGCCGTGCTGCCGGCGCCAGGCCCGCGAGCGGGGGTTGAAGGCGGCCTCGCCGATCCGCGCCGCGGACTCCGGCGGCAGGCCCATGGCCGCCAGGTGCGCCTGGGGTGCCGTGGACAGGGGCAGCAGACCGAGGAAGATCGAGTTGAAGGCGTTGGCCTGGCGCAGCCGCGCATCGACGGCGCTCATGCGCCAGACGCCGAGGGCGAGGATCGCGACCGCGCCGACCGCGGCCGCCGCGGCGCGCCGGCGGCCGGGCGATGCTCTCTGGCGGGCGAGGTCGAGGAGCGCGACGGCGACCACCAGGG
>JAIOJQ010000151.1 GCA_019911865.1 Thermoanaerobaculia bacterium | reverse complement strand
TCGCCGGACTGACGCTGGCGCCGGCCGCTCGGCGGCGAGCGCCAGCGTCAGTCCGGCGAGGGCGAGCGCCACGACGAGCGACTCCGACATCTTCCAGCCGATCCAGGGCAGGACGATCGAGGCCGCCGCGAAGACGATCACCGTCGCGGTCGCCCGCGCCGGCGCGCCGACGCGCACGAGCAGCGCCCGCGCCAGGGCGAGGGCGAGCAGCACGACGAGGGCGTTGAAGACCGGCAGGCCCGCTTCGCCCGCGAGGGCGAAGGCCGGGGCGGCGAGCAGCGGATAGAGGATCGGCTTGGAGTAGACGACGCCGCGACCGGTGCGCTGCAGGATGACCGTGAGCCCGCCGGGACGCTCCCGGGCGCGCGCCGCGTCGGCCTCGTCGAAGCGCAGGTCGCCGTCGCGCGCCAGGCTCTCGGCCATCGCCACGTACGACCCTTCGTCGCCGCGCAGCGCCGGCGACGCCGGCCGGAGTGCGGCGAGGACGATCGAGAGGAGGACCGCGGCCACGGCCACCCCCCACCAGAGGGCGGTGGAGGGTGGGCGGCGCGGCACGTCGGGAGGGCTCGGCACGGCCCGCGCAGCTTATCGCCGCGCCCCGGCCGCGCCGATCGGCGACGATAGGATCGCTCCATGTGCCGCGCCGCCGCTCCGCTCTTCGCCGCGCTGTTCGTCGCGGCCTGCGGCGGTGCTCCGCGCCCCGACCCGGCCGCAGCACCGCCGCGTCCGGCGCCGTCGCGCGGCTTCGTCCTGGTGTCGATCGACACGCTGCGCGCCGACCGGGTCGGCGCCTGGGGGTACGGGCGTCCGACCACGCCGTTTCTCGATCGGCTCGCCGCTCGCGCCGCCCTCTTCGAGCGCGCCTACTCGCCGATCCCGGCGACGCTGCCGGCGCACCTGTCGATGTTCACCGGCCTCGAGCCGGGGCAGCACGACGTCGACCCGCCGTCGGGCGTCCTGGCGGCCGGCATCCCCACCCTGCCCGAGCTCTTCCGCGCCGCCGGTTACCGCACCGCCGGGCACAGCGAAGGGGGCTACATGGCCGGCGGCTACGGCTTCGCGCGCGGCTTCGAGGTCTGGACCGACAGCGAGTACAGCGCCGACAGCGACGTCGAGCGCACCTTCGGCCGCGGCGCCGAGTTCCTGCGCGGCCTCGCCCCCGGCGAGCGCTTTTTTCTCTTCCTGCACACCTACGCGGTGCACGACCCCTACGCGCCGGCGCCCGAGTTCGCCGCGGCGCTCGGCGTCGGAGCACGGCCGCCGGGCGCGCCGGAGCCCACCGGCGAGAACCTCGCCGCCTTCAACCGCGGCGAGCTGGCGGTCGACGCCGACACAGCGCGCTGGTACTCGGACCTTTACGACGCTTCGGTGCGCCAGGTCGACGCGGCGCTCGAGCGGCTGTGGGGGGAGATCGAGCGCCTCGGCCTCGCCGACGAGGTGACGCTGATCGTCACCGCCGACCACGGCGAGGAGTTCCTCGAGCACGGGCGGCTCGCCCACACGCAGATCTACCGCGAGAACCTCCACGTGCCGCTGCTCGTCCTGTCACCCGGCATCGACGCGCCGCGCCGCATCGGCGCCCCGGTGGGGCTGGTCGACCTGCTGCCGACGCTGGTCGACCTCGCCGGCCTCGAGCGGCCGGCGGTGCTCGCTGGCACCAGCCTGGCGCCCTGGCTCGGGCGGCCCGAGCTGCCGCTCGACCGGGTCGTCTGGGCCGAGAACGATCCGCCCGGCGGGCGCGAGGAGAGCGTCCTGGTGCGCCGCGACGGCGAGACCTGGCAGCTGCTGCGGGCCAGGTCCGAAGCCGAGCCGGACGGTTTCTGGGTCTCGCGCCGCATCCGCTTCGACCATCGCGGGGCGCGCCTCGACTTCTCCGCCGTCGCCTTCGCCGGGCCGCGCGAGGTCGAGGTGCGGGCCGACGGCCGGACCGTGGCGACGGTCAACCTGACCGGCGACTGGAGCGACCACGCCATCCCGCTGCCCGGCGACGGCAAGCACGCCATCGAACTGGCGACCCCCGACTGCCGCGTCGCCCGCGAAGCCGGCGGCTGGGACGACGACCGCTGCCTGTCGTTCAAGGTCCGCGGTCCGGCACCCGACCGCGTCGAGCTCTACGCCCTCGACCGCGACCCGGATTCGACCACCGACCTCTCCGAACGCCAGCCGGCCCGCCTGCGCGAACTCACCGCCGAACTGGCCCGAATCCGCCACCAGCCCGTCGCCCCCTCCGGCCAGGCCGACCTCTCCCCCGCCCAACTCCGCCAACTCGAAGCCCTCGGCTACCTCTGAAACGGCGCCCGGCGCGCCGCCGACCGCGGGATATCATCCGCCGGATGTCTTCGACGACCCGTCTGACGTGGGTGGCGGCCACGCTGTTCCTGTTCATCTTCCCGCTGACCATCCACAAGCCCGGCATGCCGGGGACGATCAAGGCCGACGAGGGCGCCTACTATCTGATGGCGCGCTCGCTGGCCGAGGACGGCGACCTCCTCTGCGAGGCGAAGGACATCGCGCGCCTGGGCGCCGAGTACCCCTACCTGCCGGCCGAGAACGTCATCCTGATGACCGACGACGGCTGGAAGACCGCCCATTTCGGCAAACCCTGGTTCTACTCCCTGCTCGCCGCGCCGTTCGCCTTCCTCTTCCACGCCAACGGCATGGTCGCCTTCAACATGCTGCTGCTCATGGGCATGGTGGGGCTCGGCGCGCTCTATCTGGCGCGCTACAACCCGGACGGCGTGGCGCTGCTCTTCGCGGCCGGCTTCTTCCTGCTGTCGAACACCTGGGCGTACGTGTTCTGGATGCACACCGAGATCCTCAACATGTTCGCCGTAACCGCCTGCCTCTACTTCGCCTTCGCCCCCGCCCCCGACGGGCTGGGAGCCGGCCGCGGCTGGCGGCGCCTGCTCGATCGCCTGCGCGGCGAGACGGGGCGGGCCTGGCTGTCGGGAGCGGTGATCGTCGTCGCGGCGTACAACAAGCCGCAACTCGCCGTCCTCGGCCTGCCGGCGCTCTACGTCTTCGCCCGGCGCGGCGGCTGGCGCGGCGCGGTGCGCTGGGTGGCGGGGGCGGCCGCCGCCGGCCTGCTGCTGTGCGCCACCTCGATCGCTCTCACCGGCCACGCCTCGGCCTACCTCGGCGGCGAGCGGGCGGGCTTCAAGATCAGCGACTTCACCCGCGTGCCGTTCGAGCCGGTGGTCGACAAGCCGGCTCCCGGCGGCGCGGCGGCGGCGGTCTCCGAGCGGCCGCAGAACACCTGGTGGTGGATCTTCCGCCTGCCGCCGCTCGACGCCCGCACGCTGCCGAACCTCGGGCTCTTCTTCATCGGCCGCCACACCGGCCTCTTCCTCTACGCGCCGTTCGTCCTCGTCTCGCTGCTGCTCTTCCTCGCCCACGCGCGGCGCTCGCGCGAGCGCTGGCTGATCCTCGTCGCCGCGGCAGCCGTGGCACTGTCGTTCCTCATCTGGATCCCCTTCAACTGGCACGGCGGCGGCGGCTTCGTCGGCAACCGTTACTTCGTCAACGCGCTGCCGGTCTTCCTCTTCCTCGTCACCCGCATCACGCCGCTGTGGAGCGTCGCCGCCGCCTGGGCGCTCGGCGGCCTGCTGATCGGCGACATCTTCTTCACTCCGTACGGCGCCATGGTGCCGCAGGCGACGCTGCAGTCGCATACGCGCAACGTCCCGTACACCCTCTTCCCGCTCGAGCTGACGCTCGGCAAGCAGGTGCCGGGCTACCGCGGCGCGGGCTCCGACGGCGCCTGGTTCACCGGACGCAAGGACGTGTTCCTCCCCCACCAGGACGGCATGTGGATCCACGGCGGACAGCCGGTCGAGATCTGGGCGCGCGCGCGCAAGCCGCTGGTGCGGCCGGTCTTCCGGGTCGAGAGCCCGCGCGTCCCGAACCGGGTGACCTTGAAGATGGGAGACGACCGGCGCGAGCTGGTCTTCGACTCGACCGCGCCGGGAGCCAACGCCACCCTCGTGACGCTCGAGCCCTCGACGCCGAAGCCGAGCGTCGTCGACGTCGAAGACCGGCTGGCCGACGTCTACCACTACCGGATGGTCGTCGAGTCGGAAGCGATGCGCATCCGCCCCTGGGAGGAGGCGCCCAACCGGGACGAAGTGAGCGGCTACTTCGTCGGCGTCGTGCTCACCTACCTCGGAACCGAAGCCGACCTGGCGGTCGACATCTTCCGCGCCGAGTGGGCCGAGGCACCGGTCCCGCCGACCATGCCGGCCGGCACCGAGCTCACCATCCCGGTGCGGGTGGTCAACGTCAGCGACTCCAACTGGCCGGCGGGGGGCCCCACCAAGGTCACGCTCTCCTACCACTGGCTCGACGCGGGCGGCGACGTCGTGGTCGGCGACGGCGCGCGCACCCTGCTGCCGCGCGACCTGGCGCCGCGCAAGGCCGCGAAGGTCGACCTGAAGATTCAGGTGCCCGACCGGCCGGGCGACTACTTTCTGCGGCTCAACCCGGTGCGCGAGCACGTCGCCTGGTTCTCCGATCGCCACCCGGAGTCGGCGCCGCGCTTCCCGGTGCGCGTCGTCGCACCCTGAGGCAACCGCCCTGAACGCCGCCTGCCGGTCGCGCTGCCGGTCGCCGCGATGAGCCACGACGAAACCTCGCGCGGTCTGTTGCGCTCGGGCAGCGCGGCGGCCTTCGCCAACCTGGTCCGCACCCTGGCGCTGCTGCTCACCCACGTCGTCGTCCGCCGGATGGTGCCGGTCGACGACTGGGGAGCCTGGGACTGGCTGGCGGCCTTCTTCCTGGTCCTCGCCACGCTGCGCGACGGCGGCTTCCCCAGCCACGCCGTGCGGCTGCGCCCGATGCCGCTCGGCAACCTGCTGCGCGCCGAGCTGGTGCTCGGCCTCGGCCTGGCGGGGCTGCTCGCCGCCTTCGCGCCGCAGATCGCCGGCCTGATGGCCGAGCCCCACCCGGCGCTCCCTCTCGCCCTGCGCGTGCTCGCCGTCGGCTTCGTCATCGAAGGGATCGGCGCGGTGGCGCTCTCCTGGTTCGAGGCGCGGCTGCGCATCGAGCGGACGCTCGGCGCCGAGATGCTGCGCACCGCCGCCTACTGCTCGATCGCCCTCGTCGCCGCGTGGCGCGGCTACGGATTCTGGTCGCTGGTCATCGCCCAGGGCGTGTCGCAGGTCCTCTTCGCCGCCGAACTCTGGCGACGCGCCCGCCCGGAAATCGAGCTGCACGTGATCCCCGGCGCCACGCTGAGGCTGCTCATCGCGAGCCTGCCGGTGGGCAGCGTCTGGCTGCTCGCCGGCGCCGTGACCTACGCCGACATGTTCATCGTCGGGCACCTCTTCGCGCGGCAGCAGATCGCCCTCTACGGCGCGGCGTACTTCTTCGCCTTCTTCGTCTTCCGCATCCTGCAGCTGCCCTTCGGGCGCAGCCTCTACCCCGCCTTCATCGCCTTCCGCGACCGGCCGGACGAGCAGTTCCGCGCCTTCCGCCTCGGCACCGTGGCGTTCGTGGCGCTCGAGGTCCCCGCCGCGCTGGCGCTCGCCCTCAACGCCGACCTGGTGGTGACGCTGGTGTTCGGGGCGCAGTACGCCGAGGCCGCGCCGTACCTGCGCCTGCTCGCCTTCGCGCCGCTGGTCGACCCGCTCGGCCGCTTCGGCGGCGAGCTGCTGATCGCCCGCCACCGGGACCGGCCGCGCGTCCTGTCGCTGGTGCTCCACCTGACGGCGCTGGTGGTCGGCGGCGTCCTGCTGTCGCTGGCGCTGGGCAGCCCGTTCGGCATGGCGTGGGCGAACTTCCTGCCGCTCGGCGCGCCGGTGATCCTCGTCGGCCTGCTGCGCGAGGGGGGCGGCCGGGCACTGGTCCGGCTGGCTCGCGAGCTGGCGGAGATCTACCTGGTGCCGCTCGTCCCCTTCGGGCTGGTCTGGCTCGCTGCCGGCGAGCGCCCCTGGCTGCGGCTCGTCCTCTCGGCGCTCGCGGCACTCGCGGCGGTCGGCTGGAGCTGGCTGCGCCACCGGCGCGAGCTGCGCGATTTCTTCGCCCGCCGGCCGGCGCTCGGCCTCGCCGAGGGGCCGCTCAGTACCTGAGGTCGACCGGCGGCAGGCGGCGCGGCATCCGGTGCGCCAGCCACGAACGCAGCCGCTTCCAGGCGCGCCAGAGCCGGTCGACCTCAGGTAC
>JAIOJQ010000150.1 GCA_019911865.1 Thermoanaerobaculia bacterium | reverse complement strand
ACGCCCCCGCCGGCTCCCCCCGGCGGCCGCGCGGAGGAGGACGAGGCCGTCTTCGCCGCCGCCCTCGCGGCGGCGAAGACGGCCTCGTCCTCCTCCGCGCGGCCGCCGGGGGGAGCCGGCGGGGGCGTGAGCCCCTCCTCGGCCAGCAGGCGGCGCTGCAGCTCGGCGTGCAGCGGAGCGTCGTCGAACAGCACGCCGTGAAAGCCGAAGAGGAGCGCCCGGATCACCCCGCGATCCTACCCGTGGACGAGCCGCGCCGGCCGGCTTGCTAGACTCTCCTGCGGAAGCGCCGGGAAGATTTCGCCCCGGCCGCCGGTTGGCTACCCCGAGGAGGAGTGCCCCGATGGACAGCACGACCCACCCGACGACCCCCGCGAGCGACGCCGCCGCCGAAGCCCCGATCGTCTCGCTCACCACGAAGGCGGTCGAGATGGTCAAGACGACCCGCGAGCAGGAGGGGATGGACGCCAGCTGGGGGCTGCGCGTCGCGGTCATGGGGGGCGGCTGCAGCGGCTTCCAGTACGCCCTCGACTTCGAGCAGGAGGCCCGCGAAACCGACCATGTGCTCAGCGTCGAGGGGCTCAACGTCTTCGTCGATCCGGTCAGCGCCCGCTATCTCGAAGGGGTGACGATCGACTACGTCTTCGGCATGGCCGGCGCCGGCTTCAAGTTCCTCAATCCCAAGGCGACCGGCTCGTGCGGCTGCGGCCACTCGTTCGCCGTCTGAGCCGGACCCGCCGCCCTCACTCCCCCGCTTCGCTCGTGGCTCCGCAGCCGGCCTGCGGAGCCGCTCCCTCGCCGCGTGCCGCGGCCAGCCACTCCGGCAGCTCGATCCCCGCCGAGCGCTGCCAGGCCTCGACCCAGAGGCCGGCGACGAACCCGACCCCGGTACGGAAGCGCTCGCGCGCATAGCGCCGCACCGCTCGCGGCGGCGGCGCTTCCGACTGCCGGACCCGCGCGATCATCGCGTAGGCCCGGTCGACTCGGTCGTGGCTGGCTTGCAGCAGGCGTCGCGACGCCGCCGGGACGTCGTCGATGGCGAGCGGCTCGACTCGGCGCGCCACCCCGACCGGATCGCGCAGCGACAACTCGATCACGCGGTCGCTCCAGACATGGCTGCCGTCTTGCGGGGAGGCGCCATCGGGGCTCGCGCGACCGTCGTGGTGGATCGTCGAGTGCAGGGGCTGCACCAGGTCGGCCGCGAAGTGCGCCAGCACGCCGGCATGTTCGATCGCCCGCGCCTGGATGCCGCGATCGTTCGGCCAGCAGCGGTGCTGCGCCAGAGCGAGCGCCAGTCGGTCGGAGGTCTCCGCGACGGCGAGCGGCAGCGTGCCGATCCAGCCGGCGTCCCGTCCCTGCTCACCGAGCCGGCGCAGGAAGCGGTCCCGACGCTCGGGCCAGCCGGCCGCGGCGAGCCGCTCGAGGCTGAAGTAGTGGTCGGACAGCGTCGCCGCCGCGAGCGCCGGGGCGGCGTCGTGGCGCCAGACATCGGGGTCGATCGCCGCCCGACCCAGGTCGCTGGCCGCCTGGCGCAGAAAGAGCGGCATCGAGTCGGGCAGCCGCCCGGCCGCCGCTTCGGCGATCCAGCGGTGCGTCCGGCCGTGCCAGGCCGCCGCCGGGCCGCTGGCCGCGAAGGCGAGCAGCGCCAGGACGCCGAAGCGGACAGCCCAGGGACGGCCCGGCCGCCCGGCCACGGAGCGCTCCGGCGGCCGCCTCATCTCAGTGCGGCGCCGGGAGCGTGGCGAGCGGCACGGCGCCGACGCGCAGGCGCGACGGCTCGCCGCTCTCGGTCCACGCCAGCCAGACCTCGGCGCCGACGAGCAGCGCGCGCGGAAAGCTGCTCGAACGCGGCGGAACGGGGGTCGGAAGGGACCACGGCGCCCCGGCACGGCCGTCGGGCGCCACCCGCCGCAGCATCAGAGTGGTGGCGCCGCCCTGGCGCGACAGCCAGCTCACCAGCACCTCGCCGCCGGAAAGCGCCAGCAGGTCGACCCGGCCGAGAGGCTCGCCGCGGTCGACCTCGACCGGCGGCCGGAAGCTCGCGCCGGCATCCGACGAGAAGGCGACCTGCACCCGCGGCGGCTCGGCGCCGGTGAACCAGCCGACGGCGAGGCTCTCGCCGTCCGCGGCGACCGCCGGGCCGTTGACCGGGCAGCCGGCGATCTTCCAGCCGTCGGCGGCGACGATGCGCGGCGCGCTCCAGGCGTTGCCATCGGCCCCGGCGATCGCCACGTCGCGGATCTCCGCCTCCGAGCGGTCGCGCCAGACCACCCGCGCGCCGCGCGCGGTAACCGCGGCCCCGGTCTGGCAACACTCGCAGGTGCGCTCGTCGATCGCTTCGCCGGCTCCCACGCGCCCCGCCTCGATCCGCGCCGTGCGCAGCGTCATCGCGCCGCCGCGCGGCATCAGGCGCCCGTCGAGCCAGAAGGCACGCACCCCGCTCCCTTCGCGGACGAACGAGACGAAGCCGTGCTCGCTGGCGACGCGATCCTCGTGCAGCGGACCCAGCCGCTGCCAGCTGCGGGCGCCGTCGGTCGAGCGCGCCAACTCGATGGCATAGGCGTAGGGGTCGCGGCCGTTCTTCTCCAGCCAGTGCGCGTAGAGGTCGCCGCCGGCCGCCTCGACGCTGGCGGGAAAGTCGGCCCAGTTGGCGAACAGGGCGCCGGAGGCGACCGTCACCGGCGCCGTCCAGGCACCGTCGGCAAAGCGCGAGAAGCGCAGGGCGTGCCCCCCGGGGAGCTTTTCGAGCCAGGTGAGCAGCGGCCCGGCGGCCGCCTCGGCCAGGTGGGGCGACTGGGCGCCCGGAGCGGCCGGCGGCGCCAGGTCGCGCCAGTCGGCGGCGGCCGCGGGCAGGGCGACGGCCAGGGCCGCCAGGGCAAGCAGGGCGCTTCTCACCCACCAACTCCAGTCGGGGTGAACGGCAGGGCCACCATCTCGACCGGCGTGCCGTCGGCGAGTGCCAGGGTAGCCGGCGGCTCACCGACCCGGCGGTGGAGCAGTGCCAGGCCGATCGGCCCGAGATCGGGCGAGTCGGCCAGCGAAGTCAGCGTGCCGGCCGGGCGCCCGTCGCAGAGCAGCTCGCCGCCGGGCGCCGGCAGCTCTCCGGCGAGGCGCAGGCCGCGCGGCTGCCGCTGCACGCCGCCCCGGTAGTGGACGCGCGCCACCACCTCCTGGCCGAGGTAGCACCCCTTCGTGTAGCTGATCGCGGCCTCGTCGCCCGTCTCCTGCGGCAAGGCCTCCTCGCCGTAGTCGATGCCGAAGGCCGGCTCGCCGTCCTCGATGCGCGCCGTCTCGAACGCCCCGGCGCCGACCGGCGCCGGGGCGTTCGAGAC
>JAIOJQ010000149.1 GCA_019911865.1 Thermoanaerobaculia bacterium | reverse complement strand
GAACAGGAGACGTAGTCGAGGCCGATGCGGTGGCAGAAGTCGATCGACTTCGGGTCGCCGCCGTGCTCGCCGCAGATGCCGATCTCCATGCCCGGGCGCTGGCGGCGGCCGAGCTCGACGGCCATCGCCATCAGCTTGCCGACTCCGTCCTCGTCGATCGAGGCGAACGGATTCTCGGTCAGGATGCCGCGCGCCAGGTACTCCATCAGGAACCCCTTCTCGGCGTCGTCGCGCGAGATGGCGAAGGTCGTCTGGGTCAGGTCGTTGGTGCCGAAGGAGAAGAACTGGGCGTAGCGGGCGAGCTCGTCGGCGGTCAGCGCGGCGCGCGGAATCTCGATCATGGTGCCGAACTTGTAGCTCACCTCGATCCCCTGCTCCTCCATCACGGCGCGCGCCTCCGCTTCGAGCGCCTGTTGCTGCACCTCGAGCTCGCGCCAGTGTCCGGCGAGCGGAATCATGATCTCCGGCTGCACGTCGACGCCGTCACGGACGCACGCGCAGGCGGCCTCGAAGATCGCCCGCACCTGCATGCGGGTGAGCGCCGGCAGATGGATGCCCAGCCGCACGCCGCGCAGGCCGAGCATCGGATTGGTCTCCTTGAGTCGCTCGAGCGCCGCCAGAACGGCGCGCTTCCCGACCAGGTCCGCCTCGGCGCCACCCTGCTGCTCGAGAGCGTCGATCTCGTGCACCACGGCCGACTCGATCGGCAGGAACTCGTGCAGCGGCGGGTCGATCAGGCGGACGATCACCGGCAGGCCGGCCATGGCGCGGAAGAGGCCGTCGAAATCGGCGCGCTGGAACGGCAGCAAGCGTTCGAGACAGTCGGCGACCACCGCCGGCTCGTCGCGGTGGAGGATGAGGCGCTGCACCAGGGGCAGGCGCTCCGGCTCGAAGAACATGTGCTCGGTGCGGCAGAGGCCGATTCCCCGCGCCCCGTAGCCGCGGGCGCGCTCGGCGTCGGCCGGGTAGTCGGCGTTGGCCCACACTTCGAGGCGCCGGCACTCGTCGGCCCAGCCGAGCAGCCGCGACAGCCAGGGGTCGCTGATGTCGGGGATCACCGTCTCGACGGCGCAGGCGAAAACCGCGCCGCTGCTGCCGTCGATCGAGATCGTCTCGCCCTCGCGCAAGACCCGCTCGCCGATGCGGATCTCGCGGCGCTCGAGGTCGACTTCGAGCGCCGCCACGCCGACCACCGCCGGCTTGCCGAACTGGCGGGCCACCAGCGCCGCGTGACTGGTGCGGCCGCCGCGGCTGGTGAGGATGCCGCGCGCCGCGAGCATGCCGTGCACGTCGTCGGGGCGGGTCTCCGGCCTCACCAGCAGGACCGCACGACCCTCGCGCGCCGCTTGCTCCGCCGCGTCGGCGTCGAGCCGGATCTCTCCCACCGCGGCGCCCGGCGAGACGTTGAGCCCGCTGGCGACGCGGTCGCCGCGCCGCACGGCGGCCGCGACCGCCGCGGCGGCGAACTGCGGATGGAGGAAGAAGTCGACCTGCTCGGGGGTCACCCGCAGCAGCGCCTCCCGCCGGGGGATCAGCCCCTCGTCGACCATCTCCACGGCGATGCGCACGGCGGCCTGCGCGGTCCGCTTGGCGTCGCGCGTCTGCAGCATCCAGAGCTTGCCGCGCTCGATCGTGAACTCGATGTCCTGCATTTCGCGGTAGTGCTGCTCGAGTCGGGCGCAGATCGCTTCGAGCTCCCGCCAGGCGGCCGGCATCGTCGTCGCCAGCTGCTCGATCGGCTCGGTGACCCGGATGCCGGCGACGACGTCCTCGCCCTGGGCGTTGACCAGGAAGTCCCCCTCGATCCGCTTCTCGCCGGTGGCGCCGCTGCGCGTCATGGCGACCCCGGTCGCCGAGTCGGCGCCGAGGTTGCCGAAGACCATGGTGCAGACGCTGACCGCCGTGCCGAGGTCGTGCGGAATGCCGGAAGCGTTGCGATAGTCGACCGCCCGCTTGCCGTTCCAGCTGCGGAAGACGGCCGCCGTGGCGAGGCGGATCTGCTCGACCGGGTCCTGCGGAAAGTCGCGCCCGGCGTGCCGACGCACGACCTCGCGGAATCCCTCGACGACGCCGCGCCAGTCGCCGGCCCCGAGCTCGCTCTCGCGCTCGACGCCGGCCCGCCGGCGCGCCGCCGCGAGAATCTCCTCGAACGGCTCGTCGGGCACACCGAGCACTACCGAGCCGAACATCTGCACCAGGCGGCGATAGCTGTCGAAGGCGAAGCGCTCGTCGCCGGTCAGGCGGGCGAGGCCCGCCGCCACCGCGTCGTTGATGCCGATGTTGAGGACGGTGTCCATCATCCCCGGCATCGAGGCCTTCGCTCCCGAGCGGCAGGAGACGAGCAGCGGGTTGTCCGGGTCACCGAAGCGCTTGCCGGCTTTCGTCTCGAGGCGGGAGAGCGCGGCGCGGATCTCCTCCCAGACCCCGGGCGGAAAGGTCTCGCCGGCGGCGAGGAAGGCGACGCAGGCCTGCGTGGAGACCGTGAATCCGGGCGGCACCGGCAGGCCCAGGCCGGTCATCCCGACGAGGTTCGCCCCCTTGCCCCCCAGCAGGCCGCGCACGGCGTCCCAACTGCCGGCGACCCGCTCCACCTCGTCGAGCTCGTCGAACGCGTAGACCCACCGCTTGGCCATGCCGCCCCCTCCCGCGCCAGCGCCGCTTCGGGACGGCGCGCCGCCATCCTAGGCCAGCCGGTGCGAAGCGGCCTCGCCCGAACGGGCGGCGCGGAAACGGGCGGGGAGGCGGCGAGCGGTCAGGCGCGGGCGCGCAGCTCGGCCTTGTCGACGACCACGGCCGAGAGATCGGCGACCGCGGCGATCGAGCGCCGCACCGCCGCCAGCAGCGCCAGCCGCTGCCTCCGGACCTCCGGGTCCGGATCCATCACCAGCACCTCGACGAAGAAGCGGTCGAGCGGCTCGGCGAAGCGGCCGATCGCCTCGAGCGAGCGGCCCGGGTCGCCGGCCGAGCGGGCCGCGGCAAGCTCGCTGTCGAGTGCCCGACGCGCGTCGACCAACGCCTGCTCTGCCGCGGAGCCGAGCTTCGAGGAGTCAGGCTCGGCGGGGACCGAACCGTCGGCCGCGTCCTTGAGGATGTTGTTGAGCCGCTTGAACGAGAGCACCACCGACAGGAACTCGGGGCGGTCGCGCACGTCGTGGATCGCCCGGATGAGTCGCTCGAGTGCCGGAAGTCGCTCCAGCGGAGGCGAACCGCTCGCACCGAGGCCGGCCTCGATCTCGTCCTGGGCCAGCCCGCGAAGACCCATCAGATAACGAACGCGGTCCTCGAAGAACGGCTTGAGCTTCGACCAGCACTCCTCTTCACCGAGCTTCAGCACGACGTGATGCCTGTACGCGGTGCGAGTCACCTGCTCCAGTCCGAGCTCAATCTCGCCCTCGAGCAACAGCCGGACCACCCCCAACGCCGCGCGTCGTAACCCGTAAGGGTCCTTGCTTCCTGTCGGAATCTGCCCTAAGCCGAAAAATCCGACAAGCGTGTCGGCGCGGTCGGCGAGCGCTGCGAGTCGGCCGACCTGACTGCGCGGCAGAGGATCCTCGGCTCCGGCCGGCTGGTACTGGTCATAGATCGCCTGCCAGACCGCGTCCGGCTCCCCGTCCTCGCGCGCGTAGATGCCGCCCATGACGCCCTGCAAGGAGGTGAATTCGCGGACCATCTCCGTCGTCAGGTCGACCTTGAGGAGACGGAGAGACCTGCGCAGCTGCTCTGCCTCTGCCTCATCGAGCTTTGTTGCCTCAATCCAGTCGTGCGCGAGCGCGGCGAGTCGACTCCGCTTCGAACCGTAGTGACCGAGCTTTTCGTGGAAGGAGAGCCCTTCGAGTCGCTCGACCCCGGCGTCGAGCGGCGCCGAGCGGTCCTTCTTCCAGAAGAAGGCGGCGTCGGCGAGGCGCGCGGCGACCACCCACTCGTTGCCCGCGCGCACCCGCCCCGCCGGATCGTCCGGGCGGTCCATGACGGTCAGGAAGACCGGAGCCAGGCGGCCGTCCGGGCGCTCGACGACGAGCGCGCTCTGGTGGTCGGCGAGCGAGGTCCGGAGCACCTCGCGCGGCAGCTCGAGCAGCGCCTCGTCGAAGCTCCCCTCGAGCACGCCGGGGATCTCGCAGATCGCGGCGAGCTTGTCGAGCAGCGCGCCGTCCTCCACCAACCGGCCGCCGGCCGCCGCGGCGCGCTCGCGCATGCCGGCGACCAACCGCTCGCGCCGGACTTCCGGCTCGGGGACGATGCCGAGCGCGCCGAGCCGCCCGCGCCAGTCGGCCGCGGAGTGCACGTCGAAGCGCTCCGGCGACAGGGTCGGATGCCCCGCGGTGGTGCGCCCGGCGGCGACGCCGAACAGCTCGAACGGCACGATCTCGCCGTCGAACAGCGCGACCACTCCGTGGACCGGCCGGACCCAGGGACCGGTGCCGCTGCCCCAGCGCATGGTCTTGGCCCACCCGAGCTCGGCGAGGGTGCGTGGAATCAGCGTGGCAAGCACCTCGCGCGTGTCGCGACCGCGGACGACCCGCTCGACGTAGACGCGCTCGCCCTCGGCCTTGACGCCGGACCTGGCGACGTCGGCCTTGGTGAAGATGCGGCGCCGCAGGTCCGCGACCTCGACCCCGACCTTGCGCGCGAATCCCGCGGCCGCCGCGGTCGGCGCCCCCGCGGCGTCGAACGCCGCCGACGCCGGCGGGCCGATTTCGATCGTTTCGCGGTCCTTCTCGCAGGCCGGCAACCCGGTGAGCACCAGCCAGAGCCGGCGCGGCGTGAAACCGACTTCGACTTCGTCCGGTGTCAGCGCCAGCGCGACCAGTTGCTCGAACAGCCGCGTCGCCAGTTCGCGACTGGCGGGGCCGAGCATGCGCGCGGGGATCTCCTCGGCGCGGACCTCGAGCAGCAGTTCGCCTTCAGCCACGGCCCGCCTCCTCCCCCGACACCGCTTCCGGCCGCGCCAGCAGCGGGAAGCCGAGCCGTTCGCGGCTGGCGACGTACTCCTTCGCGCAGCCGATCGCCAGGTCGCGGATCCGCTTCATCAGCGCCACCCGTTCGGTCACCGACACCGCGCCGCGCGCGTCGAGCAGGTTGAACAGGTGCGAGCACTTGAGCGCGCACTCGTAGGCCGGCAGCACGAGCTTCTCCTCGAGGCAGCGCCGGGCCTCCGCCTCCCAGCCGTCGAGCATCGACCGCAAGAAGGCGACGTCGGCGATCTCGAAGTTGTAGCGCGAGAACTCCTGCTCGTCCTGGTGGCGCACCTGCCGGTAGTCGACGCCGTCGCCGACCCAGGGGATGTCGTAGATCGACTTCTTGAGGCCGAGGAACATGGTGATCCGCTCTAGGCCGTAGGTGATCTCGCAGGAGATCGGCGCCAGGTCGATGCCGCCCGCCTGCTGGAAGTAGGTGAACTGGGTGATCTCCATGCCGTCGAGCATCACCTGCCAGCCGACCCCCCAGGCGCCGAGCGTCGGCGCCTCCCAGTTGTCCTCTTCGAAGCGCAGATCGTGGCGGGTGAGGTCGATCCCCATCGCCTCGAGGCCGCGCACGTAGAGCGCCTGCACGTCGGCCGGCGACGGCTTGAGGACGACCTGGAACTGCGTGTGCTTGTAGAGGCGGAAGGGGTTGTCGCCGTAGCGACCGTCGGCCGGGCGGCGCGACGGCTGGACGTAGGCGACGCGCCAGGGCTCGGGGCCGAGGACGCGCAGGAAGGTGTCGGGATGCATGGTCCCGGCGCCCACTTCGAGATCGTAGGGCTGCTGCAGGACGCACCCCTGCCCGGCCCAGAAGCCGGACAGCGCGAGGATCAGCTCCTGGAACGAACGCATGGGCCGGGCATCGTATCAGGCCGGTGACCCGGCTCCGGCGCTGCCGAGGGTGCGCCGCAGCACCTCGAGACTGCGCAGCTCGTGGCCGAGAAAGTGGCGGCGAACGCGACCGCTGACCTCGCCGACCTCCTCGAGGGTCGCCTCGCCCGGCGGCCGCGCCGCCACCGCCGCCGGCCCCTCGCGTCCGATCCGGCGCCAGAACTCGAGCGCCGCCGCCGAGACGGCCACCGCCCCCGGCTGCGTGCGCGCGCAGTCACGGCAGAGCAGCGCCTCTCCCGACGCCGCGAGCGACGCCGACGCGCCGAGCTCGCGGCCGCACAGCGGGCAGTCGAGCGGCGGCGGAAAGACGCCCGCCAGGCGCAACACCCAGCTTTCGAAGTAGCGCACCACCGTCCGGACGTCCGCCCCCGCGGCGAGCGCAGCGAGCACCGCGTCGGTGAGGCGGAACAGCGCCTCGGCCGGCTCCCCCTCCTGGGCGAAGGTCGACAGCGTTTCGCCGAGGTAGGTCGAGAGCAGCAGGCCCTCGAGATCGCCCATCAGCTCGCGGGGCGCCCGCACCAGCTCGACCGAGGAGATGCGCACCAGCTCGCGCCCCTCCTTCTCGAACCAGGTGACGCGGGCGCGCGCCAGCGGCTGCAGCTCGCCGGCAAAGCGACTGAAGCGCCGCCGGGCGCCGCGCGCCACGCCACGCCGCTTCCCCTGTTCGCGGGTGAGGAACTCGACGATGCGATCCGCCTCCTGGAGGTCGTGGACTCCGAGCAGGATCGCCTCGGCCTGGCGCAGGCCCACGGCGCGCCCCGCTCAGTGGCCGGGGTCGGCCGCGGCGGCGGCCCCCCCGCCGGAGGCGACGGCGTCGATCTCGGCGAGGGTCGCGGCCAGCCAGGCCTCCGGGTCGGCGATCGTGCCGGTCTGGCGACGGACGATGCGACCCTGCGGGCCGACGATGAGCGTCGCCGGCACCCGCTCGAGCTCGCCGTCGAACAGCGGCGGGCCGGCGAAGACCGGATCGAGCGCCAGCCCTCCGGTGCCGATCATCTCGAACAGCGCGCCGAGCCCCGCGTCGACGGTGAGCAGCCGCAGCTCGACGTCGCGGCGCTCCGCCAGCCGCTCGGCCAGCCGGGCGAGGACCTCCTGCTCGTCCCGGCAGGGGGCGCACCAGCTGGCGAAGGCGCGCAGGACGATCGTCCGGCCGCGCCGCGTCTGCCAGTCGAAGGGGCCGTCGAGATCCTGCAGCGGCATCGCCGGCAGGGGCAGGTCGACGACGTCGAACTCTCCCGCCGCG
>JAIOJQ010000148.1:5000-15050 GCA_019911865.1 Thermoanaerobaculia bacterium | reverse complement strand
CCGAGCGGCGCCGGCCGGCGCCGCTCGGGACGGGTAACCGCGAGGCGCGGCGCCCGCGCCCGGCGCGCCCGCGCCACCGCAGCGAGCATCCGTTCGCAGCTCTCGCGCGCGTCGTCGGCAAAGGAGAAGACGCCGTGACGCAGCAGGATCAGGCCGATCGGCCGCCGCCCGTTGGCGACGGCCCGCGTCCACAGGTCGACCACCCGGCGGGCGAGGTCGAAGCCGGGCATCACCCAGGGGACCAGGAGGTGGTCCTCCCCCCAGAGGTCCTCGGCGCGGCGGGTCGCGTCGCGCGCGGTGAGGATCGCCAGCGCGTCGTCGGCGTGGGTGTGGTCGACGAAGCGGAACGGCAGGGAGGCGTGCAGCAGGGTCTCGACCGACGGCGTCGGCGCCTCGGCATCGAGGCGCAGGCGGCGCAGCTCGGCGAGCATCGCCGCGTCCCCCATCCGCTCGAGCGCCAGCAGGCGGCGCGCCGCCTCGAGGTCGACCGGCGCGAAGCCGCGTGCGTCGATCGTCGCGAGGTCGGCGCCGCTCCCCTTGACCCAGAGCACCGGGCGCGTGGCGCCCAGCGGGTCGGCCCAGGTCGACTTGACCGAGGTGTTGCCGCCGCCGTGCAGCACCAGCCCGGGATCGGCGCCGAGCCGGCGCGAGCTGTAGATGCGCAGGCCGACCAGCGGGTCGGCGTGCGCGGCGGCAAAGCGGCGGGCTTCGGCGGCGGACCAGGCGGCGGCGGGCATCGCCCCCCATCCTACGTGCGCGGCGCGTCGCGCGGGCCCGGGGGCGGCCGGGCGCTGCGCTAGGATCGCCGGCGATGAAAGACGGCGGCGCCTACAAGTCGGCCGGAGTGGACATCGAAGCCCAGGAGCGCGGGCTGGTTGGCGTCCGCAAGCTGGCGAAATCGACATTCACCCCCGGTGTGCTCTCCGAAATCGGCCTCTTCGGCGGCCTCTTCCGGCCCGACCTCACCGGCCTGAGCGAGCCGGTGCTGGTCGCCTCGGCCGACGGCGTCGGCACCAAGCTGGCGGTGGCGAAGATGGCAGGCGACTTCTCGACGGTCGGCCGCGACCTGGTCAACCACTGCGTCAACGACATCCTCGTCCAGGGGGCTCGGCCGCTCTTCTTCCTCGACTACGTCGGCGCCGGGGTGCTGGCGCCGGAGAAGCTGATCGAGCTGGTGCGCGGCGTGGCGGACGGCTGCCGCGAGAACGGCTGCGCGCTGCTCGGCGGCGAAACGGCCGAAATGCCCGGCTTCTACCAGCCCGGCGATTACGAGCTGGTCGGCTTCGTCGTCGGGCTGGTCGACCGGCCGCGCCTCATCGACGGCACGCGGCTGCGCGCCGGCGACGTGCTGCTCGGCCTGCCCTCGGCGGGGCTGCACACCAACGGCTACTCGCTGGCGCGCCGCATCTTCTTCGACACGATGAAGCTGAAGCTCGGCGACCGCATCCCCGGCGACCCGGACAAGCGGCGGGTCGGCGAGTGGCTGCTGGCACCGCACCTGTCGTACCTGGCGCCGCTCGCGCCGCTGCTCGGCCACGCGGGCCTGCACGGCCTGGCGCACATCACCGGCGGCGGCCTGACCGACAACGTGCCGCGCATCCTGCCCGCCGGCCTGCAGGCGGAGATCCGCTTCGGCAGCTGGGAGGTGCCGGCGCCCTACCGCGCCCTCCAGGAGGCCGGCGACGTCGAACTCGAGGAGATGCTGCGCGTCTTCAACATGGGCATCGGCATGGTGCTCGTCGTCGACCGCGAGCAGCTGCCGGAGATCTCGAAGACCCTCGCCGCCGCCGGCCAGCGCGCCCTCCCCATCGGCCGCATCGTCGAAGGCAACGGCGGCGTCGTCTACGACCTCGGCCTCACCGGCCCCGACGAACCCGCCGTCTGAACCGAGGGCTCCCTCTCCTGCCGCAGTCTGGCAGTGGGTGGTAGCGAGCGTATCGCGAGGTTTGACTTCGCTCGGCAGCGGGCGCTAGCCTGCGGCGGAACTCGACAGGAGACGTTCGTGCCGGGAGATCCACGTCGATGGTCTCTGCTGGTTGCCCATCGCGGCCTGCCGCTCCGCCTGGCCCTGTCGCTGCTGTGCACAGTCTCGCCAGCGGCAGCCGCGGGATCCCGGGAGACGGGGATCGTGACGATTCTCGTCCAGTCGGGGGGCGCGCCGATCTCGCCGGACGCCTTGCGGATCGTCGCGTCGCCGGCATCGATCCCCGGCGAGGGGCTGCCGGACTCGCAGGGCGCGACACCTGACCCGGAGACCGGAGCCGCGATCCTGCGCCTGCGGCGCGGGCTCGTCTGGCAGTTCGCCGCGTCGGGGCCGGGGATCTGGAGCGAGCGCGAGCTGCTGCTGCTCGACGCCGAGCGGGCGGAGGCGCGGCTGACGGTCTACCCGCGGACTCGTGCCCGCTTCCGCCTCGGTCCTACCGCGGCAGCGCCGCTGCCCGCGTCACTGCGAGCCCGCGTGGAGTCGCCGCCCGGATCGCCGCGGGTGGCACTCACCTCGATCTCCTGCCCACTTGCCGAGCGGGTGGTCACTTGCGAGTTGCCGGCGACTCCGGTCGATCTGGTCGTCGAGGTGCCCGGTCACGCCAGTCTCTATTTCCACGGCATCGTTCCACCCGCTTCCGAGGGGCTCGATCTCGGAGTGCGCGAACTCCACCCCGGCGGCTCGGTCGTCGGCCGGATCGTCGACGCGGGCGGGCGGCCGATCGATCGGGCGAGCGTGCGGCTCAGCCCGGAGCGCAGCGGCTCGGCGCTCACCCGCGAGTTCGTGGCCGCCTTCCGGGCGGCGCCGGAGGTCCGGTCCGGACCGCGCGGCTTCTTCCAGTTCGTGCGCCTGGCGCCCGGCGACTACCGCCTCGACGCGACCAGTGAGCGGCAGGGTTCGGCGGCGCGAAGCGGGATCGAAGTGCTCGACGGCGCAGAGCAGGCGCTGCCGAGTCCGCTCGCACTCGCGCCGCCGCAGAACGTGGAACTGCAAGTGACTCCGGCGCGGACGCCCGGCGGGGCCCGCTGGGGAGTCGAGCTGATGCGCTTCGACGCCGCGGGGAGCCTGCAGCACCTCCGACAGATCGAGGCCGACGACGGGGGCGTGGCCCGGACCGGAGAGTTGACGGTCGGCAGGTACGTGGCGGCCGTCCTCGACGACGAAGGGCAGGCGCTGGGGGGCCTCGACCTGGAGGTCCCCGGGCCGCCGCTCGTCGATGTCGTGCTCGACCTGGTCGAGATCGTCGGCAGCATCCGTCTGGGCGACGAGCCGATCGCCGCCGAGCTCGCTTTCGGCGGCTGGACGGGGCTGCCGATCGCGCGCTTCAGTGCCGACGAAGCGGGACAGTTCGCGGGTGTCGTGCCGCGGCCGGGGGTCTGGCGGGTCGACGTGCGCGCGCCGGAGGTCGGAGTCGAACGGCGACTCGAAGGAGTGCGCGTCGACCGCCAGGTCGGTTCGGAGCCGAGCCGGGTGGAGATCGAGCTCCCGGGAACGCTGGTTGCGGGAAGGGTGATCGACGAGCAGGGGCGACCCGCTCCCGCCACGATGCTCACGGCCTTTCAGCTCCCGGAGGGGGCCTTCTTTCCGGCCGAGGTCGATGACGAAGGGCGATTCCGCATGCGCGGGGTCGGCCCGGGCACACTCAGGATAGAGGCATCCGGTGTGCTGCGGGATGGCCGGCCCGCGGATGCCGATCCGCTCCGGATCGAGCTCGCAGAGGACTCGCGTTTCGAGCATCTCGAGCTGGTCCTGCGGGGAAAGCGGACTCTGCGCGGCCGGGTCGTGGACGGTGCCGGCAGCGCGGTCGTCCGGGCCTCGGTCGAGCTGGCGGCTTTCCGGTCGGACGGTTTCCCGCTGAGCGTCTTCCTGGACGACACCCTGACCGGTCCACAGGGCGAGTTCGAGCTCTCGCTCTCCGCCGAAGCGGCCCAGGGGATCGTGACGACGAGGGGTGGGGGGACGACCTTGCGGGCCCGCCGGGTTGCCCTGGCCGGCGACGCCACCCTCCAGCTGGCGGCAGAGCGTGCCGGCGGGGAGCTGCGACTGGCGCTCGCGGCGCCGCTCGATCTGCGCGATCGGTCGGCGCCTCTCCCGGTGGTCTTCCAGGACGGGGTGCTCCTGTTCACCGGCCTCCTGGTGTCGTGGGCCAACGAGCGCGGAGTGTCTCCCGGTCAGGAGGCGATCCTGATCGTGCCCGATCTCGCGCCCGGCGAGATCGCGGCCTGCCTCCTCACCTCGGCCGCCGAGCGGGCGGTGCTCGAGTTCGCCCCGGCCTCGTTCGCCCCCGGGCCCGAATGCGAACGCGGCTATCTGGCCAGTGGCGGGGTGCTCGAGCTCGATCTGCGCTGAGGCGTGGCCGGGGGCGGCGGGCCGACGCGAACCTGTTCGCTCTCGCCTTCGTCGCTGCGCTCAACAGCCGCATGCTCAATTCCCATCTCAGATCGCGGCCTCACCGCCTCCCACAGCTCAAATCCGGGCGCAGTGAAGTGTTTCACTGGTGATCATGGTGGGGCAGGAGATGGGATCTCCAACTTGCCCATCCGATCCGTTCATGGCGCTGGGTGTCGGGGCGTCGCCTCTTGACACCCAGCGGTGGGGGGGGGTAGGTTGTCCGAGAACAGTTCATATATTGTCAAGACTCGGCAGGCTGAGCCGACTGCCCCATGAGGCTCGTCGTTGTCGACAGACCTGACAGGAACCAGCCTTGGTGATCGCCATTGAGTCTCTGCACCGCGTGCTCTCGAGTGAAATCAGGGTGACAGCGAGTCCCCCGAGCCATTCCACTCTTCGGCGCAGTCTCGGACAGGCTGCCAGAGATCGCTCTTCAGACTCAGCACTGGGCGGCAAGGGCGCCGCCCAGAGTCCACTCGCACCCGATGCGAGATTTCGAAAGGGGGCAGGTAATGTCTCGACGATGGAAGCTTCTCCTGGGAAGCGCGCTCGTGGGGGTTCTCGGTCTTGGCGTCTTCCCCACCGAGGAAGCCCAAGCGCTGCCGAATCCATGCGACGCCTGCGGAGGCTACTGTCTCATGGATTTCGAGCCGGGTTGGGAAGATTGCGCCGGCCCGCCGCGTTCCTGCGCTCGCCAGACGGTTTGCGGTTGACACGCTTCCGTCGCCGGAGTGGTGGTGCCGAGTTGAGGCTGGGCACCACCGCTCTGCTTTTGATGGCGGCGGCTTCCGCCCTGATCTCGCATCGGGCAATGGGAACGGTGGTCACTCGCGACGTGGTTCCGCTTTCCGCGGCTACGGGGATGATCGCGCGGCCGATGGAGGCTGGACCCGTCTGGGTCGCGCAGGCGGCGTGGGGCCCCGGCGAGCAGCAGGTCGTCGTCGCGGACCCGGGGAGCGGTGCGATTTACCTCTACGATCTCGAAGGTCGGATTGCACGGAAGATCGTCCGTCCCGGCCAGGGACGCCTCGAGTTCCGCAAGCCGGCATACCCGTTCCTGGTGAACGGGAAGCTGCTGGTCGGTTCCCATTTCTTCCACTGGATCTGGCTCGACGCTGCACTGGAGCCGGTCGACAGTTTCCACCTTGAGTGGCCTGCTGGCGACGGATCTCCTTACCGACAGCTCTGGCTGTACAGCTTCGATGCCGGGCGCTCGAGCTTCGTCGGCGTCGGTGAAGCTCAGGATCACGACGGTGTGTGGTCCGAGACTGCGGTGTTCGAGGCGCCCTTCGCCACGTCGGAAGGGGTCGTGACCAACCTCGGTACACTCGCGGTCGACTCGGAAGAGAGCTCCGCGCTTCACGACAAGCCGGGAAAGATCGCAGCTTGCGGCGACGAGGTGTACGTGCTTCGCTATGGCGTGAGCCTCTCGATCGAGGCCTTCGGCAAGTCGCGCCGCACGCTGACCAGTTTTCCTGCGGAGTATCGGCAGCGTCCAGCGCTACCGCCCATGGAGAGGCGCGAGGACGTCGAAGCGCGAGCTGCGGCGGTTCGAACCTCGAAGATGGCGGATGGCCTCTTTTGTCTCGATGAGCGCTGGCTGTTGCTTCTGGCGCATGAGCCGATCGGGGATGGTTCCATCCGGTGGCGGGTTTTTCCGATCGATCCTGCGGCGGATGTCCTGGGCGATCCGATCGAGCTGCCGACGCGGGCCACATCGATCGTCTTCGTCCCGGGATCGCGGCGCTGGGCCGTTCTGGAGAAGGGGCCGATGAAGCAGGTCGGCCTGCAGCCGCTCGTCCGGATGGTCGTCTTTCCGACCCCCCGCTTCGACGGCGATTCGAGGCGTCCATGAGCGGATCCGATCGCAAACTGGCGAGCTTCGCGATCCTGTTCATGGTCTCCGTGGTTTCGATGATCGTCGTGATGGGAGGGCGCACGGCCGAGATTTCCGAGTCCTCAGAGGTTGCTCCGTTCGAGAGTCCGGCGGGAATCCAGCGAGCACTTCGTGCCACTCCCTGCCGGCTGGCTGCCGTCTACTGGCCCGCCGTCCGTGGGTGTACGGTCTGCGATGCGATGCTGATCGAGAAGATCGGAGAATGGCAGCGGGATCCGGTTCTCGGAGAAGGGCTGGTCGTGGTCACCGCGATCCCGACGGAGTTCACCGGGTTCGCGATCGGATCGGCTCGGCTTCCCGGTGAGCTGGTGCGCCTCGCTCGATCGGAATACGCGCCTGCAGCAGCGATCTCGCCCCTGCCGCGCCTGGAGCTCTGGAGCGGCAGCGGGCAGCTGCTCCTGCTGCGGAGCATCCCGAGCTACATGAGCCAGATGGCGATCCTGGACGAAGAGTTCCTGGCGGCACGGTGGTTCACCTCACCGCTCGACGAGGAAGGACCCGGCGGGTCCGCACCCGGAGGCGGCGAGTGATGGCAGTGGCACGTTGGCTGGCAGTCTTCGGTTGTTTCGCTTCGGCCCTGCCTGCAGGAGCCGAGCTCCGGGTCCTCGACGAAAGAGGAACTCCGGTCGCCGGTGCGCGGGTCGTCGTCGTGCTTCCGGTGTCACCGGAGCTTCCCGGCCGGAAGGCCTCTCGTGGCGTGACCGGCGTGACCGACGAGGAGGGGCGCCTGCCGTTCGCGCTGCCGCGAGCGCCGGGCGGCCTGCTGGTCGTCGATGCGCCGGACTTCGCGCCGAGAGCTCTGCCCCTGGCAGGGACCGCGGACGAAGGCGTTCTCGTACTCGAGGGGGGTGAAACGCTGACCGGCCAGGTCGTCGACGACGCCGGTCGCCCGGTCGAGAGTGGTTCGGCCTGTGCGGTCTGGAATCCGGTTCCCGTCGAACTCGACCGCGACTTCCGCATCGAGAGGTGCGGCGCGATCTCGGCCGCCGGTCGGTTCGAGCTCGCGACCCTGGCCCGGGATGAGCAATCGCTCCGCGTGCAGGTCCCCGGTTTCCTGCCGCACAAGGAAGCGCTGGTGGTTCCGTCGGATCCGCCGAGCGTTCGACTGCGCCCGGGGCATCGGGTCCGGGTTCGAGTTCTGGCCGAGTCCGTGCTCGTGGCGGAGGCGGACCTGCGGTGTGCTGGTGCGGTTCCGGTGAGGTCGGACGCGAAAGGTGAGGCGCTCGTCTCGCTGCCAGCGTTGAAGGCTTCCTGCGAGGCTGGACATTTCGAGTTCGGTTCGTCCGGGCCGGTCGAGGTCTCGGCGCAGGGCGAATCGCCGCAGGTGCTGCGACTGCTCCCCACGGGTGGCGTCCGGGGGACAGTTCTCGGCGAGGACGGCAGTCCGATTCGCGGGATGCGGATCGCCTTGATGGAGGAGTTCGACGGCGGCGACCGGTCGTTGCGAAAGCTTGTCGAGCCTGAGCTGCTGCCGGACGGGAAGTTCCGGCTCCGGGTCGACCACCCGGGCGCTGTGGCGCTCGAGATTCTCGCGGACGGATGGCGCCCCCATACGACGGGAAGTTTTCAGACAGAACCGGGAGCGCCTGTCGACCTCGGCGAGATTCATCTCCTGCGGGGTGCCGGCGTGTCTGGATGGGTGCTGGACGGCCGCTCGTCGGCGCCGGTCGCGGGCGCTGTGATCTCCGTCGAACCGGCCGGGCGCGCGCGACTCCTGCTCGGAGAACCGTTCACGACCTCGACCCTGTCGGCAGACGACGGGCGCTTCGTGGCTTCCGGGCTGCCGTCGGGGCGCTATCGGGTGCGCATCGAGTCGGAGGGCCTGGCGCCCTGGGAGGAGGAACTGGACCTGTCGGAGATCGCTATCGAGGACCTCTCGTTCGTGGATCTCCACCCCTGGGTTCGCGTCCATGGAAGGGTAGCTCGAAGTAACGGAACCGCCCTGGTCGCGGCCCGGGTCGCCGTCGTTCGCTCCATGGGTCGTGAACCGGCGGCTGTCGCCACCAGCCAGACGGACGCTGAGGGGCGGCTGGCGTCGTTTCTGTGCGCTCCCGGGCATCTGCGGGTGCTGGTTTCCGGCGATCGATTGCTGATGGATCAGGAGATCGACATCCCTGCGGGGCCGGAGGAGTTCGAGCTGGAGTTGCGGGTTCCGACTACGCGCTTGTCGGGGCTCGTGACGGAGCAGGGGATTCCGGTCGGAGGCGGAGAGGTCGTCGTCCGCGAGGTAGCCGATGTCGATGCCAGCCTCGGCGTCGTGCTGCTGAGAAGCCGGACCTCGGGTCAGGAGGCTTGGGCGGGGCGCCCCGGGGCCTCCGCGACGGCACCCGTCGAGTCGGATGGAACGTTCACCCTTGCTGACAGCCCTTCTGGTCGTCTGCTGGTGAGCTATTTCGGATACGACGGCCGACGCGCTTCGAGAGTGGTCGACGTCGAGAGCGCACCCCGATCGGCCGTCGTCGTCGAGGTTGCCGGATATTCCGTCGAAGGGGAGATCGCGCCGGCGCTGTCCCGGGGCGGAGTGGGCGCCGAGATCCAGATCCTGAATGCGGATACGGAAGTGGTCGCGAGAACTCGCAGCGAGGGCACGGGCCGATTCGCGATGGAGGGTGTTCCCCCGGGGACGTATCGGCTGAAAGTCGACTTTCCCGGCTACAAGGCATCCGCGCCGGTCGACGTGGTCGTGACGGAGACGGGGTCGGCGCCGGTGTACGTCAACCTGGATCGCTCGGAGGAAGACTCGGACCTGCTCCTAACCCTGAGGCGCGAAGACGAGAGCCTGGCCGCCGCCGTACCGTTGGTGCTCATCGACGAAGCAAACGCGATGGTCCGAGCCCTTTCGACGGGTACGAGCGGAGCCCTGCGACTCTCCAGCTTGCCCCGCGGCCGCTACCGTGTGGTTTGGGCAGACCCTTTCTCCGGCACCGGAGCGACGAAGCCGATCGACGTCACATCCTCCGCGAAGCGCGTGGAGCTCGATCTGGAAAAGGGGCGCGAGCTGGTGGTTCACTGTACCGGCGGACCCTGCGCGGGGTCCCGGCTGCCGTGGCTCTCGGTGCTGACTGCGGATGGCGTGGACTTGGCGCCTTACCTTCTGCGCAGCTCCGCGGTCGTTTTCTCCGAGGGCGGTACGGCGCGCGTCGGGAAGCTCAGCCCGGGTACCTATCGGGTCGCCGGGATGTCCGGCGGTCACCGCTTCGAGAAGTCCCTCCACGTCGGCGCCGGTCCCGGCCAGGTCGACCTGGCCGTTCCGCTGCGCTGACTTCCGCGGGCACACGAGAGAGCGGCCCGCGGCAGCCGGTCCGCGGGAGTGGCGGACGGAGTCGGGCCGGTGAGAGGATGCCGGGACGATGAGTGCGCGGGTGGCGGTGCTGCTGTCGGGGCGGGGGAGCAACTTCCTCAATCTGCACGCGGCGATGGAGCGGGGCGAGGTGCCGGGGACGATCGCGCTGGTGATCAGCAACGTCGCCGAGGCACCTGGCCTGGCGCGGGCGCGCCAGCTCGGGCTGCCGGCGCTCGCCCTGCCGTACGGCGAGTCGCCGACACGCGAGGCGCACGACTCGCGCATGCGGGCCGCGATCGCGGCGGCCGGCGCCGAGTGGGTCTGCCTCGCCGGCTACATGCGCCTGCTCACGCCGGGCTTCGTCGCCGCCTGCGGGCAGCGGGTGCTCAACATCCACCCCAGCCTGCTGCCGTCGTTCCCCGGGCTCCATGCGCAGCGCCAGGCGCTGGCAGCCGGCGTGCGCGTCTCGGGGTGCACCGTGCACTTCGTCGACGC
>JAIOJQ010000147.1 GCA_019911865.1 Thermoanaerobaculia bacterium | reverse complement strand
CGACGCTCGAGCTCGGCCGGTCCGCGCCGGTGGCCCAGGTGACGCCGCTCTCGTCCTGGGCCACCGGCGCGGACCGGCCGAGCTCGAGCGTCGCCACCACCTCGACCAGCAGTTCGGCGCCGAGCGCCGCGAGGCGGGCGGTGAGTTCTTCCGTCGTCTCGGCGGCACCGATCGGCGTGGCACGCGAGGCGTGCACCGGGCCGCTGTCGAGCCCGCTCTCCATCTGCTGGATCGCCACCCCGGTCTCGCTGTCCCCGGCGGCGATCGCCGCGGCGATCGGCGCCGCTCCCCGCCAGCGCGGCAGCAGCGAGGCGTGGACGTTCAGGCAGCCGAGCCGCGGCAGAGCGAGCAGCGCGGCGGGAAAGATCTGGCCGAAGGCGACCACCACGCCGAGATCGGGCGCCAGCACCGCGAGGCGGGCGAGGAACTCCGGCGCGCGCACCCTCTCCACCGGCTCGGCCGGCAGTCCGAGCTCGCGCGCCCGCCGCAGCACCGGAGGCTCGACCAGCTGCCGGCCACGCCCGGCCGGCCGCGGCGGCTGGGTGACCACCAGGACCGGAGGCCGCCCGGCCGCCACCAGCGCCTCGAGCGCCGGCACGGCGAACTGCGGCGTGCCGAAAAAGACGATGCGCTCGATCCCCATCCGCCCGATGCTACCCAACCACCGCCTCTATTTCGGGGACAGGCACCAAAACTCCCGAAACTCGGTGGGGCGGGGGGGATCCGGGGTCAGTCGCGGGTGGCGTCGACTTCGTCGAAGTAGTCGGGGGGGACGAGGATGTCGCGCGGCTTCGAGCCCTGGGCGGGGCCGACGATCCCCTCGCGCTCGAGGATGTCGACCAGCCGCGCGGCGCGCGAGAAGCCCACCCGCATGCGGCGCTGCAGGAAGGAGGCCGAAGCCTGGCGCTCGCGCACCACCAGGCGCGCCACCTGATCGAACAGGTCGTCGTCGATGCCGCCTTCGCTCCCCTCGCCGCCGGCCGCGTCGTCGGGCGCCGCGAGCACCGACGGGTCGAGCTCCGGCCTGCCCTGCTTCTTGAGCCAGCGCACCAGCGCCGCGGTCTCCTGCTCGGTGACGTAGGGGCCGTGCAGGCGGATGGTGCGCGAGCTGCCCGGCGGCATGAAGAGCATGTCCCCCTTGCCGAGCAGCTTTTCGGCGCCGATCGCGTCGAGGATGGTGCGCGAGTCGTGCCGGCTGGCGGTCATGAACGAAATGCGGGTCGGGAAGTTGGCCTTGATCGTGCCGGTGAGGATGTCGACCGAGGGGCGCTGCGTGGCGACGATCAGGTGGATGCCGACGGCGCGCGCCATCTGCGCCAGGCGGGCGATCGAGGTCTCGACCTCCGCTGCGGCCACCATCATCAGATCGGCCAGCTCGTCGATGACGATCACGTAGTACGGCAGCGGCTTGAGATCGGAGGCCTTGACCTCGCTCCCCTCGTCGTTGGTGAGCGACAGCCGACGCCGCACCTCGGGATCCTGGATGGCGCGGTTGTAGTAGTCGATCGAGCGCACGTGGACTTCCGCCAGCAGCCGGTAGCGGCGTTCCATTTCGGCCACCGCCCAGCGCAGGGCGTTGGCGGCCTTCTTCGGTTCGACGACCACCTCGGCCTTCAGGTGCGGAATGTCGGCATAGACGCCGAGCTCGATCCGCTTGGGGTCGATGAAGATGAACTGCACCTGGTCGCGCGTCGCGCGGTAGAGGATCGAGGTGATGATCGACTGCAGGCCGATCGACTTGCCCGATCCGGTGGCGCCGGCGACCAGCAGGTGCGGCATGGTGGCGAGGTCGGCGAAGTAGGGCTCGCCGTGGATCGTCTTGCCGATCGCCAGGGTGAGCACGGAGGGCGACTGCCGGAAGCGTTCGTCGGCCAGCATGGCGCCGAGGCGGATGATGCCGCGCTTCGGGTTGGGCACCTCGATGCCGAGCGTCGAGCGGCCCGGCAGCCGCTCGATGCGCACCGACTCGGCGCGCATGGCGAGGGCGAGGTCGTCCTGCAGGTTGACGATCTGGCTGACCTTGACCCCGGGCGCCGGCTGGAACTCGAAGACGGTGATCACCGGCCCGGGGGAGATCCCCTCGATCGTCCCCTCGACGCCGAACTCGGCGCAGCGCTGCCGGATCGCTTCGGCGAGGCGCAGCAGCTCGTCCTCGTCGATGGTCGGCTTCTCCTCCTGCATCTGGAGCAGCGACAGCGGCGGCAGCTGCAGCGGCGCTGCCGCGGCCGCGTCGACGAAGCCGAACTCCTCCTGCTCGCGCCCGCGCGGCCGCGGCGGCGCGGGCGCGAGCAGGAGG